>JAJDVC010000091.1 GCA_022826305.1 Gammaproteobacteria bacterium
GTATCAAATGCAATTCCCAGGTTAAGCCCGGGGCTTTCACATCTGACTTAGCAAACCGCCTGCGTGCGCTTTACGCCCAGTAATTCCGATTAACGCTTGCACCCTCCGTATTACCGCGGCTGCTGGCACGGAGTTAGCCGGTGCTTCTTGTATTGGTACCGTCAAGGTCAGAGGGTATTAACCCCTGACTTTTCTTCCCAATTGAAAGTGCTTTACAACCCTAAGGCCTTCTTCACACACGCGGCATTGCTGGATCAGGCTTTCGCCCATTGTCCAATATTCCCCACTGCTGCCTCCCGTAGGAGTCTGGGCCGTGTCTCAGTCCCAGTGTGACTGATCATCCTCTCAGACCAGTTACGGATCGTCGCCTTGGTAGGCCATTACCCTACCAACAAGCTAATCCGACGCAGGCTCATCCAGCAGTGACAGGTCCGAAGATCCCCATCTTTCCCCCGTAGGGAGTATGCGGTATTAGCTCCGGTTTCCCGGAGTTATCCCCCGCTGCTGGGCAGATTCCTACGCGTTACTCACCCGTCCGCCACTCGTCGCCTGCTAGCAAGCTAGCATCGTTACCGTTCGACTTGCATGTGTTAAGCATGCCGCCAGCGTTCAATCTGAGCCAGGATCAAACTCTCCAGTTCAAATTTACTGTCCAAAGTAAAGGACAAGTCTTCGGGCTGGCAATACCAAAGATACCGCTTACCCTGTACTGGATGAGAGATTCCGGCGAATCAAAGCGCCCACACAATCTGCTTGATTGGTTGTAAAAGAACTATGCAACAGGAAGTCCCCGCTGCAGGGAGGCGCATTATACGCCCTAATCCTGAACAGTCAACAGGTTTTTTCAGGATTTTTTCCTGGAACCCCGGCATCCCCGAAACAATAACGGGAAGCCGACATTAATACATCCAGACCGTTATCGGATCCCCTCCGGCTCAAGATTGATCCTGGCCCACTTCCGCTTGCCGACCTTTACAACCATTGTCGTCCTGCTGTGAAATGTCAGTGCCACATCTTCCACCTTGTCTCCATCAATACGAACCGCTCCCTGCTTTATCAGACGCATGGCGTCCGAGGTAGAACTGACAAGCCCTGCATCTTTAAGCATGTTGGCGATGCGCAACCCATTGTCGAGAGACATGGTGACGGTCTTGATATCCTGCGGAACCTGGTTCATGGAAAACTGGTCGAAAAACTGCTTGCAGGCGGATTGTGCGGCTCGTGCGTCATGGAAACGTGAAACGATTTCTTCCGCCAGCGCTATCTTGATGTCCCTGGGATTGGCGCCTTGATCCACGGTTTCTTTCAAGGCATCCATCTCGCAAGTGGTCCTGAAGCTCAACAACTCATAATAACGCCACATCAGCCTGTCAGAAACGGACATGATCTTCCCGAACATGTCGGATGGCGAGTCTTCAAGCGCTATATAGTTTCCGGTTGACTTCGACATTTTCCTTACGCCGTCCAATCCCTCAAGCAATGGAACGGTAAGAACAATCTGGGGCGATTGTCCATATTGTTTCTGCAATTCTCTCCCGACCAGAAGATTGAACTTCTGATCCGTACCACCCAGCTCCACATCCGCTTCAAGCGCAACAGAATCATACCCTTGTGCCAAGGGGTACAGGAATTCGTGTACAGAGATTGACTGATTGGCACTGAACCTGCCTTTAAAATCCTCTCTTTCCAGCATGCGTGCAACAGTATAACGGGAGGCCAGGGTGATCATGCCGGATGCGCCCAACCCGTTCATCCACTCCGAATTGAAACGGATTTCCGTTTTCTCTGGATCAAGAATCTTGAACACCTGCGCCTTGTAGGTTTCAGCGTTCTCAAGAACCTGTTCCGGCGTCAGTGGCGGACGTGTCGTGTTTCTACCGCTCGGGTCACCGATCAGCCCCGTGAAATCACCGATCAGGAAAACGACCGTGTGGCCAAACTCCTGAAACTGCCGCATCTTGTTGATAAGGACCGTATGCCCAAGATGCAGGTCCGGAGCAGTTGGATCGAAACCGGCCTTTACCCTGAGCGGACGGGCAGTCCCCAGCTTCTCGGAAAGCTCCTCAACGACCAGAATCTCCTCGACTCCTCGTCCGAGTTCAATGATCTGTTCGTCAACACCGTACTCAATCTGCAACATTTTTCCGTACCCGGGTCATCCGGCCTGATACTGATATGCACCTGAAACGTCTTTGACCTAGGTCGACAATTTTGTGTAAAGTATGCATCGGATTTTTGGTACCCTGTGTTGCATGATCAGAATCTGTATAAAGAACCGATTTTAAATAATTTGTTCCAGATTATGTTGCATTCGTGCCTGATATGAAAAACCGATCCATGCATGCTGGAATCATCAATGCTGCCGGACGATTCTTGTATCCTGCCGCATTCACATGTGCCCTGCTGACCATCGGTTCCTTCTATCTGTTCTTTCAGTCCGCGCAACCCTCCCGATGGGGAGAGAGTGTACCCACGTTCCCGTCAGACCTGCTTGCCGAATTACAGACTGCGAAAGAGATATCAGGGGAAACCGATCACCTGCCGGATATTGATCTGGTTTCCCTTTCCGGAAACTATAACCCGAAAGCTCCATATTTACACCGGTTCTCCGACGAGCTGATCTCTTCCGTGACCCTAGGTAGCGTCTACGAGACCTCTGTACAGCAGGGGCAGGATGACCCCATTCCGGATAACCAGACAGAATCAACCCCGGATTTTCCCGCCACCGAGGAATGGATCAGTATCAAGATCAGGAAGGGAGATACGCTCTCCCAGATCTTTTCCCGAAACGGCTTTGGTATTGCAGAAGCCTATGCCGTCGCAAAAAACGAGCACGGCAAGGCATTACTCATGCTTCGTCCCGGGCAGGTCATAAAAGTGAAACGCGGGCCTGACGGACAACTGGGCCAATTACGCTATCAACTGAGTCCGACCACTCTACTCGACCTGCGCATGACAAATGAACCGCTGAACTATCAGGCGGAACTCGTGGAAAGCAAGTTCGAGATCAAGATAAAGAAAGTACGGGGGACCATCCACAACAGTCTGCTGAGAACTGCCAGGCTTCAGGGGATTCCATATAGAATCATGGAGAAATTCATACAGTTGTTCGGCTGGCAGGTGGATTTTTCCACCGATATTCGAAAAAATGATCGATTTTCGATAATTTATCAGGAGATACATCACGAAGAAGGAAAGGTCAGCACTGGAGATATCATCGCGGCCGAGCTGGTTGTGTCCCGGGAAAAGCTCCGCGCAATCTATCACAAAGACAAGGAAGGACGAATTGACTATTTTGCTCCTGATGGTAGCGGGATCAAGGGAGAATTCCTGCGTTCTCCGCTTAAATACGCAAATATCACTTCAAACTTCAGCAAAAGTCGATTGCACCCCATCAAGAAGATCTGGAGAGCACACAGGGGAGTTGACTACGGAGCTCCAACGGGAACCCCGGTAATGGCAACCGGGGATGGGGTCGTCATCGAGGCCGCTCGGAACGGCGACTACGGGAAAAGGGTGATGATTCGCCATGGAAACAGCTATGAAACGGTTTACGCTCACCTGAGTCGTTATGGGAAAGGCATCAAGCGCGGCACCCGTGTCAGTCAGGGGGAGATCATTGGTTATGTCGGCAGTACAGGACTCTCAACTGGTCCGCATCTCCACTATGAGTTCCGGATCAATGGAGTACACAAGAATCCGGTAACAGTGGACCTTCCAAAGTCGGAACCAATCGACAAGGACTCTCTGGCAGAATTCAAAAAGAACTCTGATTTCTGGGTCAGGGAGCTTGAGAATCTTGAGGTCATAGCTCTCGCCAGCAACGAGTGAAGACAATTGCCATTGGCCTGATGACCGGAACCAGTGCCGACGGCATTGATGGGGTAGTGCTGGAAATCGGGGAAGGTTCTTTTTCTATCCGGGCCACCGAAACCCTTCCGTTCAAGGAGCACATGAAAGAAGCAATCCGGGAAATCTCCGCATTGCGAATTCGAGACAGGACGGATGCCGCAGAACTGGATATGGACCTTGGCAACCTGCATCTGGAGGTCGCCCTCAAGCTAATCTCCAAACTGGGACCGGAGTCAGTAAACGTTATCGGCATGCATGGACAGACCGTCCATCACAGCCCGAACACCGACCCGCCATTTTCGATCCAACTTGGCAACGGTCAAAGAGTGGCCGAGGCTACTGGAGTTCCCGTGGTAACCGACTTTCGTGCTTCGGATATTGCAGCCGGGGGGCAGGGCGCACCCCTGGCGCCCGCATTCCATCAAGCCGCATTCTCCCGCCCGGGAGAAAATCGTGCAATTGTAAATATTGGCGGTATTGCAAACATTACCTTATTGCCATCGGATTCCCGGAACAATGTTATTGGCTTTGATTCCGGCCCAGGCAATACACTGATGGATGGATGGGCCCGAAAACATTATTCAAAGCCATTCGACAGGAACGGGAACATCGCAAGAGGAGGAAGGATTCAGTACGAACTGCTAGACATGCTGTTGCAGGATTCCTATCTCGAACGCTGTCCCCCCAAAAGCACTGGTCTTGAACGATTCAACCACGGATGGCTGGAGAATAGACTGCAGGCATTCGGAAAACACTGCACCGATTCTGACATACTGGCAACACTCACAGAATTCACGGCCCGAACAATATGCAATGACCTCAATCATCTCAAACCAGAAATCACAACCGTTGTGCTCTGTGGTGGCGGAGTCCACAACCGATTGCTCGTCGAGTTGATCACGGACAAAACCACGGCACGTGTAACAGACTCGATCTCGGGCGGGATAGATCCACAATGGGTTGAGGCATCTGCATTCGCCTGGATAGCTGACAGAACATTGCGTGGACTGACATCCACAATACCCTCCGTGACCGGGGCAAACCAGCCCTGTATTGCAGGGATTGTCCATTATCCGGGTAACCGAACCAAACACAAACCCGCCACCTGAGCTTGCCTGGTTCTGCACAGAGGGGGAATCGAGTCAAAAAATCTTCCGGCTGTTTTCATATAATAGCCACTGCCCCTAATTCAATGTGATCATGAAACCAAAATCCTCAATCAAAACGGACAAGGCACCAGCACCGATAGGAACCTATTCACAGGCCGTCAAAACCGGGAACACCCTTTATGTTTCAGGCCAGATACCCCTGGATCCTGAATCCATGCAAGTGGTGAGAGAATCGTTCAGCGCGGCTGCTAATCAGGTGTTCTGCAATCTCAAGGCAATTGCCGAAGCAGCCGGCAGTTCATTGTCTGATACGGTAAAACTCAACATCTCATTACGGGATCTGGCCAATTTTCCTGTCCTCAATGAAATCATGGCCGAGTACTTCACTGAGCCCTATCCCGCCAGAGCAGTGGTGGGAGTGACAAGTCTGCCAATGGACGTGGACCTGGAAATCGAGGCTGTTCTTGTCACCACCTGACCCTTTCTCTTGAAACGCATCCCCGAAACAGTCTGATCGCTCCGATTCCATCTGTGTATCCATTGCAAAACCTGCCTGGTCTCGGCCCCAGGCTGGCCGCGAGAATGGAAAGGCTCGGCATCAGGGAACCCAGGGATCTGCTGTTCCATCTGCCGTCACGCTATCAGGACCGTACCCGCCACCTGCCCATCGGCAAACTGCAGGCAGGAAAATCTGCAGGAGTGACGGCGCAAATCGAATCGGTCACGGTGCAATTCGCAAGGAAACGAATCCTTCTGGTAAGAATTGCCGATTCCGGCGACCAGATGTTTCTCCGGTTTTTCAACTTCAATCGGAAAATGCAGGAAAACCTCAAGGCCGGATACTTTATCCAGTGCTTCGGAGACGTAAGGCAGGGTACACAGGGACTTGAGATGATTCACCCGGAATACCGCCTCTACCGGCATGGGGATGACGTTCCAGAACCTGAAAAATGCCTCACCGCAATATATCCAACAACCAAAGGGATCGGCCAAACATTACTACGGAAACTGGTATCGGAATCCATGAAATCTCAGGCAGATAAAACCGTCGAACTGATGCCCGAGGAAATCCTTCATCAATACGAACTGATGCCCTTTTCCCAAGCTCTTGATGCCTGCCATAAGCCAACCCCGGATAACGATCCGGACCTGATGACGCAAGGAATACACCCCGCACAGCAAAGACTGGCACTGGAAGAAATGCTGTCACATCGACTGGCTCTTTGGAAACAGCGGAGTCAAAGAGAGCAGGTCTTTGCGCCCGCCCTCTCTTGCCCTGGATCTTCATGGGAAATCCTGACCGGACAATTGGAATATACCCTTACCCCCGCACAGCAGCGCGTAACCGAGGAGTTGCTTCAGGACATCGGGAAAAGCTTTCCGTCTCTTCGCCTGGTACAGGGTGACGTAGGGTCTGGCAAAACAATCGTTGTGGCAGCCCCCGCCCTGTATGCAATTGACGCGGGTTTCCAGGTCGCATTGATGGCACCAACCGAGATACTTGCCGAACAACATCACAAAACCTTCGCAAGGTGGTTTGCTCCCCTGGGCATATGTACCGAACTTCTCACCGGGAAACTTTCGTCGAGAAGGCGACTGAAAGTGCTGGAACACATTGCAGAAGGCAGATCAGGAATGATCATTGGGACCCATGCCCTGTTTCAGGACAGGGTAGAATTCCACAAGCTGGGCCTCATGATCATTGATGAACAACATCGGTTTGGTGTAGACCAGAGACTCGCACTCAGGAACAAGGGGGCATTCCTGAACTTCGTACCACACCAGGTCATCATGAGTGCAACCCCTATCCCACGCTCTTTGGCGATGATCCAATATGCCAATCTGGACATCTCAAGCATCGACGAGTCGCCGCCGGGACGCAAGGAAGTCAAAACCATAGTTATACCCAATTCTCGGCGTGGTGAGGTTGCATCACGGATATTGAGCATATGCAGGATGGGCCAGCAGGTTTACTGGGTCTGTCCCATGATTGACGAATCGGAAACACTCCAGGCGGAAGCTGCAACTGATATCCATTTGAAACTGCGTTTCCAGCTCCCCACGCTGCGGATCGGTCTTGTCCACGGCAGGATGAAATCCCGGGACAAGAAGGAGATCATGGAACGGTTTGGCCGGGGGGCGGTAGATCTGCTGGTCTCGACGACCGTGATTGAAGTCGGTGTCGATGTTCCCAACGCCAGCCTCATGATCATCGAAAATGCTGAACGGCTTGGACTGTCTCAGATTCACCAGTTGCGCGGCAGGGTTGGTCGGGGAAACCGGCAATCCACCTGTGTCCTGATGTATGAATCTCCACTCGGTGAAATAGCCAGGGCCAGGCTGAAACTACTCAGGAAAACAAATGACGGTTTCGTGATCGCTCGTGAAGATCTTGAACTGCGCGGTCCCGGCGAGATGCTCGGAACACGCCAAACCGGTCTACAAAAGTTCAAGGTTGCCAACCTTGTACGCGACAGGAGCATGATCCCAATCATTTGCGGCATTGCAGAACTGGTACAGGAGAAATATCCTGAAGTTATTGACCCACTCATCGCCCGCTGGGTTCCGGATAGCGATCATTACGCCAGGATCTAGACTTGATTGCCCTACTGATCAAGGACATTCCCGCCTATTGCAGACTGATGCGGATAGATCGACCAGTCGGTATGCTGCTTCTACTCTGGCCAACCCTGTGGGCCCTTTGGCTGGCGGGAAACGGAGAACCCGAACCGACTGTTGCGCTCATACTGATTGTCGGCACCTGGGTAATGCGGGCTGCAGGCTGCATCATCAATGATTATGCGGACCGGAAGCTTGATCCGCATGTCGCCAGAACCCGGACCCGGCCTCTGGCAGATGGTTCTCTGGGCACCACCAAAGGGGCAGCCCTGTGCCTGCTGCTGCTGCTGCTCGCTCTTTGGCTGGTGACCCAGTTGAACCTGCTTTCCATACTCCTTGCAATCGCCGCCTTGCCGGTAGTGATCATCTACCCATTCACCAAGCGGTTCACACACATGCCCCAAATGGTGCTTGGCATCGCCTTTTCCATGGGTATCCCCATAGCCTATGCTGCATTGACCGGCAAGCTGCCACTGGAGTGCTGGTTGCTGTTCGTTGCAAACTTCCTGTGGATTGTCGCCTATGACACCTACTATGCCATGGCAGATATGAAGGATGACCTGAAGATCGGAATCAAGTCAACCGCGATACTGTTCGGCAAGGCAGACCGGGCAATCATCCTGATCCTGCAATGTGTCTCGCTTGCCATGCTTGCCCTGATCGGCTTCAGTCGATCGATAGACTGGCATTTTTTTGTCGGTCTGCTTGGCGCTGCGGGTATGGCCGCCTATCAGCAAGCCATTACCCGGACACGTGAACCGACTCGGTGTCTTGCTGCATTTCTCAACAACAACTGGTTTGGGGCCATGGTGTTCGGGGGGATCCTGCTCGGCCTAATTGAAGCGTGAATCAGGATAAAGCCGATGAGAGAGAAAAGCCCCATCAACTTCTGCATCAAGTGTGGAACAAGAGTGGTCATAACGATTCCCGAGGGAGATAATCGCGAACGCCATGTCTGCACCGCCTGTGGAGAAATCCAGTACCAGAATCCAAAAATTGTCACCGGCTGTATTCCGGTCTGTGAAAACAGGA
Source organism: Gammaproteobacteria bacterium (assembly GCA_022826305.1). Taxonomy (GTDB): domain Bacteria; phylum Pseudomonadota; class Gammaproteobacteria; order Arenicellales; family Poriferihabitantaceae; genus Poriferihabitans. The sequence goes on from JAJDVC010000091.1 coordinate 8,613, forward strand.
TACTACTTTGCAGAAGGGCAATTGATCCGCGCATGGGTTTCTGGACTATCCCGGCAGGATTCATGGAAAATGACGAAACCCTGGAGCAAGGAGCAATCAGGGAAACCCGGGAAGAGGCCATGGCAAGAGTCACTGATCTGCATATGTACCAGATTTTCGACATGCCAAGAATCAATCAGGTCTATATCCTGTACCGGGCGAATCTGGCTGAACCAGATAATTTCGGGGCTGGCCCGGAAAGTCTCGAAGTCCAACTGACTCCGATCGATGCGATCCCATGGAATGAAATGGCTTTCCTTGTAATCAAAAGAACCCTCGAAAGGTACCTTGATGAATGGCGTACTGGTTCATTTTCCTTTTCCGCCGATTCCCTCGATGAAAATAAAAATCCCCATCACCGGCCCTGATTAAGTCAGTTAAGTATTTGAATAGTCTGCGATACAGATTTATATTTTTTTTCCTTTCAAGAAAAAAACACCGCATGAATGCTGGAAAGTTATTCACAAGAAATTTCTCCCGATACCAAGATCGTCAACTTAGCGACGCTGTCTAGAAGTCTGATTAGAATCACCTCCATAACACTTTGATATTAAACAGACAAATCAATATTGCCTATATTTTCAGCACAGCTTCAAAATGTTATTTGATCGCCCGTCGTTTCTCATATGTCGAATTCTTATCCACACAGTTATCCACAGAATCTGTGGAAAATGAACTCATGGCTCGGCCACAGAAAGAATCCAACCCCGTTGATACGAGCAAGCAGCATCTTTCCCCGAAACATGCCTGGTGATCGGGTCCGGCACTACGGGTGAAATGAGCTCTGGTCCAGTGAACCGATGTTTCATCAAGGTTGCGGTACCCTGTCCGCTACGCAAGTGTTTTGATTACAGCACTCATGACTGCCCGGCTCCGGGGAGTCGGGTGGAAATCCCCTTCGGACACAGAAATCTGGTCGGGGTCGTCATCGCCACGCTTGCCTGCGAACCATCGCGAACGGTCAAGCCTGTCATCCGTATCATCGACCCGGAACCAGTGATACCTCCCACATTGCTTGAGTTGATGCTGTGGGCAGCAGACTACTATCACCATCCTGTTGGAGAAGTTATCCTGATGGCGTTGCCGCCACAACTTCGGACGGCCCGGGTCCTGACAGACCCGGAATCTGTAACGGTATACAGCCGAAATAACGAGGTTTCCGAGGAATCGGCGCTGTCTCTGCTTTCACGCTCCAGAAGGCAAAGGCAGTTATATGAGCATCTGCAACCGGATCACAGGTACTCTTTGGCCATGCTTTCCAGGCATCCGGCACTCAGTGACATGAAAAACCTCAAGCCAATTCTGGGAAAGCTTGTTACCCGGAATCTGGTCTCCGAAGCCAGCCAGTTTCCAACAACCGACTGTCCGGACATCATCCCCTTCCCGGGACAGTTGACAGAGGAACAGCTTGAAGCGGTAAACCGTGTAAATCAGTACGCCGGAATATTCCAGACCTTTGTCCTGTATGGCATTACCGGCAGCGGCAAAACAGAAGTCTACCTGCATATCATCGAGCAGATCCTGGCAAGAGGCCAACAGTCACTGGTCCTGGTGCCGGAAATTTCCCTTACACCGCAACTTGTATCACAATTTACGAATCGGATCGGAAAACAGGTGTGGTGCTACCATTCTTCAATGAGTCCATCCGATCGATACAAGACCTGGTGGAAAGCCCGGACCGGTACAGCGGGTGTTATCCTTGGGACGCGTTCGGCCGTATTCCTGCCAGTCAGCAGACTGGGGGCAATCATGATCGACGAGGAACACGATTCATCCTACAAGCAACAGGAAGGATTTCGCTATCACGCCCGGGACATGGCAGTAAAACGCGCCAGCATCGAAAACATTCCAGTGATTCTCGGCTCGGCCACTCCTTCGATGGAATCAATGGAGCATGCTCGCTCAGGAAAATATAAACTGCTGTGCCTTACTGAGCGTACAGGAAAATCGCAACTTCCCGGGATATTTCTGGTAAGTTTAAGAAAACATCCTGCACCGGATGGTTTATCCCCGCATATTGTCGATGCAATAGCGAAGCAACTGGACCTGAAGCAGCAAACGATTCTATATATCAATCGTCGGGGATTTTCCCCGGTAGTGCATTGCGGAAGATGCGAGTGGCAGGCCAAGTGCCCTCGCTGTGATGCCCGCCTGACCTATCACAGATCTGTCTCACGGTTCGTCTGTCATTACTGCGGGAAAGCCGAGCACTCATATGAAACATGCCCGCGATGCGATCACAGGCTTTCCTTTCTCGGGTCTGGAACACAACGAATCGAAGAAGCCCTGGCGAAACAGTTTCCACAGGCAAGCATCTTCCGGTTCGACAGGGACAGGTTACAGTCTCTGGAGTCGCTTCACAAGGCCATTACTCAGGTCAGTGATCAACGTATTGATATCATTATCGGAACCCAGTTAATTACCAAGGGACACAATTTTCCCAAAGTAACGCTGGTCGGTGTAATCAATCCTGATCAGGGTCTCTACAGCATAGACTTCCGGGCTCCGGAAACCCTGTTTCAGCAACTCGTTCAGGTTGCTGGTCGGGCTGGACGCGGACCGGACCCGGGAAAGGTAATAATTCAGACAGCACATCCCCGCCATGTCTATCTGGATATCATCAGGAACCATCGTTTCTCGGATTTTTATCAGGTCTGTCGTGATGAGCGTGAAATGACAAGGCTGCCACCGTTTTCCCACATAGCTCTATGGCGGGCAAGCTCTGTGAGAGCTGGCGCCGGCCTCGAATTCCTGGGCCTTGTGCAGCAAATGGGGACTGAATTGATCAATGCACTTGATCTGGATACAATTGAGTTGATGGACCCTGTCTATTCTCCCATGCAAAAAATCGACAGACACTATCGGGCCCAGTTGCTGGTAAAGTCGTCGAATCGTCGCCTGCTCCATAAGCTTCTGGGCCCTTGGGTCCGGGCTGTCGAGGGCACGCGGGCCAATCGCAAGAAAATACGCTGGTCCATTGACGTAGATCCGATGGACCTGTATTAAGGGACAGTGCCAAATTCACTTTCATGAATGGAAAATCCGCACATGGAAATCACGATCATCCGACCAGACGACTGGCATGTACACCTGAGAGATGGAGAGCTGCTGGAGCGGGTCGCCCGATTTTCGGCATACCAGTTCTCAAGGGTACTGGTCATGCCGAACCTGAATCCTCCAATCACCAATACCGCACTTTGTCTTGATTATCGTGACCGCATCCTGCGAGGAGTACCCGGGGAACTGGATTTTAATCCGAAAATGAGCTTGTACCTGACCGATCAGACCTCCTTGCAGGATGTTTTCGATGCCGCATCCTGCGAACATGTATTGGGTTTCAAGCTTTATCCTGCAGGCGCGACCACCCATTCAGAGCAAGGAGTCACACGCATTGCTCCCATGATGCGGTTGATGGAAGAGATGGCGAAACACGATACGGTGCTGCAGGTACATGGAGAAGTCACGGACCAGCATATTGACGTCTTTGACCGGGAAGCCATGTTCATTGACCAGATACTACTTCCACTGCACGAGGAAATCCCCGATCTGAGAATTGTGCTTGAACACATCACCACCAGGCAGGGAGTAGAGTTTGTCCGGGACACCAACAGCAACATCGCGGGAACCATCACCCCGCATCATCTGCTGTACAACAGAAACGTGATGTTCAGTGGTGGAATAAGCCCGCACCACTACTGCCTGCCCGTACTGAAACGGGAAGAGCATAGAATGGCCTTGCTGGATGCAGCAACCAGCGGGAATCCGTCATTCTTTCTCGGCACGGACAGTGCCCCTCATACACGTCAAAACAAGGAAACCTCCTGTGGCTGTGCCGGAATATTCTCAGCGATTTCAGCCATGGAAATATACGCAGAGATATTTGAACAGGCAAATTGCATTGATCGGCTTGAAGGATTTGCCAGCAGGTTCGGTGCGGATTTTTATCAACTGCCATACAACACCGGAACCCTTACGCTTGAAAAGAGGAACTGGAAAATCCCCTTGTACCTTGATGGACCGGATAATGAGTCGGGAGATCAGATAACCCCCTTGAAGGCGGGAGAACAGGTGTCCTGGGCAGTGAAAGCCGGTGACGGCTGATCGGATTCATGCCCTCCCTTACAACTGATCCTCGAAGACAACCATATCGGCCTGCTCCCGCAACAAGGCCAGAAATCCCTGGTAAAGCTCCCTGCTTTCGCGTGCTTCAAGTTGAGAACCAATCTGGTCACGTCTTTCCGTATCCACTTCAGAAGGATCCCCCTCCTTCACAGCACTGATTCCATACAGGGCATAACTACCATTTTCAAGAGTCACCCCACCGACTTCTATAGCCCCCTCCTTGGGTCTGGCATCGGAAAATGCAGCGTCATACAAAGCAAGCAAGGAGAAATCCATGGAAGATGACCGCTTTTCGGGAAGCTTATGGACAGAGAATCCCTGTTTCCGGACATATGCATTCCAATCCTCAATCGTAACCGCCTGATGCTGTAGTTCCGACAGGTATTCAGTTCCGGTACTTGATGCCTTGCTTCGCGCCATTTCCTCCCTGACAAGTGATCTGACCTCCTCTTCCACATCCTCGAATGCCTGCAGTGCTGCCTCCTCATATTCAAGCTTCTGTACTGCCACGAGTCTGTCGAAGCCTATTTCCACAGCCTGACTCACAAGACCTTCCGCCAGGACATCCTCTGAAAATGCAGCCCTTCTAACCTTGGCCTCTGCAGCAACCCCCTGACCGGACACCTCGGTAAACCAGTCACTGGTCTGTACCGGAATATCCAGTTCATCGGCTGCAGTCGTAATCTGCTCCGGATCCTCGAACACCAGGTTCTTGAACGGTTCCGCAAGATCTGCAAACAGGTTCTCTGCGTTCACCTGCCTGATCTGGTCTGCAACCTGTTGCCTGACATCGGGCAACAGTTGCTGCTGCTCCGGAATCAGTTCGGTGAGCTTGATTATGTGGTATCCGAACGTTGATTCGACAGGACCCCTGATTTCACCCTCGCTCATGGAAAAAACGGCATCTTCAAACGGCTTGACCATTTGCCCGGTTACCACGACCCCCAGGTCTCCCCCGTTCTGACTGGAACCGGGATCTTCCGAGTACTGCTCGGCAAGACTGGAAAAATCCTCTCCTGCAAAGGCCCGCTCATAGATTTCGTTGGCCTTGTCCAGTCTGTCCTGACGCTCGACTTCAGAGGCGGATTCATCAACTCCGATCAGTATATGGCTCGCACGACGGCTTTCCGCCGTCCGGTACTTGCCCCTGGTTTCTTCATACAACCCGGATATCTCTTCCTCGGTTGGAGCTATCGTTTCGGCCAGAGCCTCCACACTGAGTTCGATATAATTTACCCTCATTCTGGCCTCAGTCATGAAACGATCGGTATTCTGCTCATAGTATGCTTTCGTCTCAGCATTGCTGACTTCTGTCTTGTCCAGAAAGTCCGCTGGCTCGATCAGGACATATTCCACGTCTCGTGTCTGTTCAAACAGAGCCAACAATCTGTCGTGTTCCATTTCCGTTACAAAGGCACTGTCGGATAGCCCGGATACCAGCTGGCCTACCTGCTCGTTTATGCGCTGGTATTCCTCAAAGCTCTGAGGAGTAAAACCATTGGCAGAGAGGATCGACTCATACTGCTGCAGGCTGAATTGCCCATCGGCCTGAAATGCTTCCTGTTCCTGTATGAGCCGGGTAAGTTGTTCATCCGAAACACGGAATTCATGCTTCTGGGTATATTGAAACAGCAACTGATTATCAATCAAGCCGTCAAGAACCCGTTCCTTGACTCCGAGATCATCAAGCAGTTCCGGGGTAAAATTTCTTCCCCATTGCTCCGACAGTAACTGGGTCTGGTATTGCAGGTCCTCCTGATAGGCATACGCACTGATACTTTCTCCATTTACTGTAGCCACAGCGATTTCGCTACCCCCCTCAAAATAGGAATTGATCCCCCATAATGCGAATGGGATGGTAATCAGCACAACAATCACCCATGCGATCCATCCTGTTGCACGTTCACGTATTGCAGTCAGCATGAAAGGATACTCAGGTCAGTTCGTTGCAGGGGGAACAGCAAGGAATGCGTCCAAATATATAGTGGCGTACCCGGTAGCGTGGGACACTACCACGCAAATGCTTGCGATGAAAAGTGGCGGAGCGGACGGGACTCGAACCCGCGACCCCCGGCGTGACAGGCCGGTATTCTAACCAACTGAACTACCGCTCCGACTCTTGGTGGGCGCTGCAGGGATCGAACCTGCGACCCTCGCCTTGTAAGGGCGATGCTCTCCCAGCTGAGCTAAGCGCCCGTGGTATCAGTTCACTGCATCCTTGAGCGCTTTCCCGGATTTGAACTTGACCGAGCTGGAAGCTGCTATCTGGATAGTTTCTCCCGTCCGAGGATTCCGCCCTGTACGCGCCTGGCGCATAGAAACGGAAAAAGTGCCAAATCCCAACAAGGACACGGAATCACCGGATGAAAGAGAACCGGTGATCGCCTCAAATACAGCATCAATTGCATTGGCTGCATCGGCTTTTGACAGGTTGGCCCCGGCAGCAACCGCTTCTGTAAGTTCAGCTTTGTTCATGAACAAAATCCCTCCAATATTGTATGGTAGTCGTGTGGTGTTTTATTGAAGCCTTGCCGTGAGCATCACATGATTTGCTGAACAGAACACTCGCTATTGAAACGCTCTCTCTTGAGCATTCCAGAACAAAGCCTTAAGGCTTTAATCATAATCAAACATTCACCACAAAATCAATAACTGGAGACGCCTTCGAAACCAATCCGCAAGTCTCATGCCGTCCGTGCTGCTCCATGGCCGCCAAGTCAAATCCGCCTGAAACATGACAAACCGGATAACAGACCAGCAGGTCCGGTCTGCAACCCGACCATATCAGTGTGCAGTGACTTCACTGCCCTGCCGGTTTTTCTCCTGTTTCTTTATCTTCTGCTTGCCAATACCCTTCTTCGCCAGTGAGGATTCAGGCACCGATATCAAGGACAGCTCTATGACTTCGTCAATCCACTTCACTGGCCGGATATCGAGATTCTGACGCACCTTCTCCGGAACTTCCTGCAGTTCCCTCTCGTTATCCTTGGGCACAATCACGAGTCTCATTCCCGCTCTATGTGCTGCAAGCAATTTCTCCTTCATTCCGCCGATGGGCAACACTTCTCCGCGCAGGGTAATCTCTCCGGTCATGGCCACATCAGACCTTACCGGGACACCAGTCAGGGCAGATACTATAGAGGTACACATTCCGATCCCTGCGCTGGGGCCATCCTTCGGAGTTGCTCCCTCCGGCACATGTACGTGGATATCATGCTTTTCGTGGAATCCCGGAATGATTCCCCACTGCTTGCTGCGACTGCGGACAACGCTCATCGCGGCAGTAATTGATTCCTGCATGACGTCACCAAGCTTGCCGGTATACAAATGCTTTCCCTTGCCTGGCATGACCACCGCCTCGATGGTAAGCAACTCCCCGCCGAATTCAGTCCAAGCAAGCCCGGATACCTGACCAACCTCATTCTTCCTTTGCGCCTCATTCCGACGGAACCTCTTGACTCCCAGATATCTTTCCAGATTCCGCATCGTCACGCTGATTCTCCGGGAGGCCTTTTCCAGCACCAATCGCTTGACAACCTTGCGGAATATCTTGGAAATTTCTCTCTCAAGATTGCGCACACCGGCCTCACGGGTGTAACTCGCGATAATCTCCTTTATTACCTTGCTGTTCAAAGATATTTCATTCTCCTTCAGCCCGTTATACCTGCGCTGCTTGGGTACCAGATATTGCTGGGCGATCTTCATTTTTTCCTCATCCGTATAACCGGATATCCTGATTACCTCCATCCGGTCAAGCAAGGGGGGGGGGATATTCAGAGTGTTAGCTGTCGCAATGAACATTACATCCGACAGGTCGAAGTCCACCTCCAGATAATGGTCCCCGAACGTATGGTTCTGCTCAGGATCAAGTACTTCCAGCAAGGCGGAAGAAGGGTCCCCACGAAAATCCATCGACATCTTGTCCACTTCGTCCAGCATGAACAGAGGATTCCTGGTCTTCACCCGCGCAAGATTCTGGATGATCTTTCCAGGCATGGAACCTATGTAGGTTCTTCGGTGACCGCGGATTTCAGCCTCGTCACGCACACCGCCGAGAGACATCCGGACAAACTTGCGGTTGGTTGCCCTTGCTATGGACTCCCCGAGAGAGGTCTTGCCTACTCCTGGTGGACCAACAAGACACAAGATCGCAGCCTTCGATTTTTTTACCCGCTTTTGTACCGCAAGATATTCAAGTATGCGCTCCTTGACCTTGTTCAATCCGTAATGATCATTGTCAAGTATTGACTGGGCCCTCGCCAGATCACGGGAAACCCGGGAACTGGTTTTCCAGGGCAATGCAACAAGCCAGTCGATATAGTTGCGTACCACTGTAGCTTCTGCCGACATGGGCGACATCATCCTGAGTTTCTTCAATTCTCCATCCGCCTTCTCCTTCGCTTCTGCAGACATGCCAGACTCGATGATCCTGATCTCCAGTTCATCGCTTTCATTACCTGTCTCCTCCATGTCCCCCAATTCTTTCTGAATAGCCTTCATCTGCTCATTCAGATAGTACTCCCGTTGACTCTTTTCCATTTGCTTCTTGACCCTGGAGCGAATACGTTTTTCCACCTGAAGCAATTCCACTTCCTTGTCCATGACGCCAAGAATATGTTCAAGCCTCTCCTGAGGATCAATGCGCTCCAGGATGTCCTGCTTCTCATTGATTTTCAGATTGAGATGAGCCGCAATGGTGTCGGCCACGCGACCTACGTCATCAATACCATTCAGGGAGGTCAGAATCTCGGGAGGGATTTTAGGATTCAGCTTGACATACCTCTCGAACTCGGAATGAACAGTCCTGAGCAGTATGTCCAGTTCCTGTGAGGGAGCCGCAGTATCGGGCACCGCCTCCGTCCTGCAAAACATGCAGCTGTCCGAATCCGTTCCAGACCCATGGATCGGCGTAATCTTTACACGACACTCCCCTTCAACCAGTACCTTCACCGTATTATCCGGCATCTTCAGCAACTGAAGAATCGAGGAAACCGTTCCAGTGGCATAGATATCCTCAAAACCCGGAGCATCTTCGGCAGAGTCTTTCTGTGCAACCAGCACAACACTCTTGCCGGTCTCCATTGCATGTTCAAGTGCCTGTATGGACCCGGGACGACCCACGAACAACGGAATGACCATGTGCGGAAACACAACCACATCCCGCAGGGGAAGGATTGGCAATTCAGTGTCGTGTTCTGTAGTTGGTGATTTCATTAATTCTGAGTCCAGGGAAACTTAGGTCCAGCCCATCCGGAAGGATTGCTCAACTGCAACACCAGCATGAACCGGGATATATTCCGCCATTCAGACGGGATAGGGCAACAGTACTTTCAGGAAGAGGCTCCCACTGACTGTTTGTCACTTGCATCCTCATAAACATACAGGGGACGTGCTCCTTCCGTAATAACCGACGAATCGATGATCACCTTCTTCACACCTGCAATGGAAGGCAGCTCATACATGGTCTCGATCAAGGCACCTTCCAGTATCGATCTCAATCCCCTGGCCCCTGACTTGCGCTCCGTGGCCTTGCGAGCAATATGCTCAAGGGTGTCCGAGCGGAATTCAAGCGTGACACCTTCATACGAAAACAGACTCTGATACTGTTTGGTCAGGGCGTTTTTCGGCTCAACCAGAATCTTGACCAGAGAATCTTCATCCAGTTCGTCAAGTGTGGCAATCACCGGCAAGCGACCGACAAACTCCGGAATCAGCCCATACTTGATCAAATCCTCCGGTTGCAGTTGCTGAAGCAGTTCGCCAGACCGGTCATATGGGGATTTGCTGCTTATCTCCGCCCCGAAACCAATACCGGACTTCTCGGTGCGATTCTGGATAACATTCTCTATCCCGGAAAAAGCCCCGCCACAGATGAACAGGATATTCTTGGTGTTCACCGGCAGGAATTCCTGCTGCGGATGCTTTCGGCCTCCTTGAGGCGGGATGGATGCGACAGTCCCCTCGATCAGTTTCAGCAATGCCTGCTGCACTCCCTCCCCTGATACATCACGTGTAATGGAAGGATTGTCGGATTTGCGGGAGACCTTGTCGATTTCGTCAATGTAGACAATACCTAACTGGGCCCTCTCGGTATCATAATCACAGTTCTGCAGGAGTTTCTGTATGATGTTCTCCACATCCTCTCCCACATAACCCGCTTCAGTAAGCGTCGTGGCATCGGCTATGGTGAACGGGACATCCAGCTGCCGTGCCAATGTTTCCGCAAGCAAGGTCTTTCCCGAGCCGGTAGGACCCACCAGCAGAATGTTGCTTTTTGATATTTCAACATCCGAACGGGACTGGTCATTTTCAATACGCTTGTAATGGTTGTATACCGCGACAGAGAGAAGTTTCTTGGCATGCTGCTGGCCAATGACATAGTCATCAAGAATCTTGTGCAGTTCCTTGGGGTGCGGGAACCGACCCTCGTCATCCTCGTTCACCCCCTGTTTCTCGGCTTCCTCGCAGATGATCTCATTACACAGGTCTACACATTCGTCGCATATGAAGACCGAAGGTCCGGCGATGAGCTTTCTTACCTCATGCTGGCTCTTTCCGCAAAACGAACAATAGAGGAGCTTTTCAGTCTTGCTGGAGGAGTCGTCTTTCATCTACTCGGCTCTGGATTCAGTAAGGATGGTGACGATTGCCAATACACCAATGATTACAGGTTTCACCCATGACATGCAAGCGCAACTTTCAGTCCTGTTCCGGCGAGTGCGCATACCTGAAAACAGGATCAATCCCGCTTGGATAACACGGAATCGATGATTCCGTAGGCCACGGCCTCGTCACCGCTCATGAAATTGTCTCGCTCGGTGTCCGCCTTGATCTTCTTCATCGACTGCCCTGTATGATCGGACAGGATATGATTAAGACGCTCACGAGTAGCCAGCATTTCCCGGGCATGGATTTCTATATCCGTTGCCTGTCCCTGGGATCCTCCCATCGGCTGATGGATCATCACTCTTGAATGCGGCAATGCATGGCGCTTGCCTTTCGCTCCACCGGCAAGCACTACAGCTCCCATGCTTGCGGCCTGGCCCACGCAGACTGTACTGATGTCCGGCCGGACAAACTGCATCGTATCGTAGATGGCAAGCCCGGAAGTCACTATTCCGCCCGGGCTGTTGATATAGAGCGAGATATCCTTCTCAGGATTCTCCGACTCAAGAAACAGCAACTGGGCGACAATGAGATTGGCCATGTGGTCATCCACGGTTCCGACAAGAAACACCACACGCTCCTTGAGCAACCTGGAATAGATGTCATACGCCCGTTCACCCCTACCCGTGGTCTCCACCACCATGGGAATCAGACCGATGTCGGTTTCCCGGGAAAATGAACGTTGAGCGGATGGATGTGCCATGAAAATGTCCTTACCCAGCTATTCTAACCATCAGGCTCCCCAGGTTCTACCCAAGCCAGTTTCCGGGAAAAACCGGTCGAAGCTGACGGGCTCCTCTACGACTGTTGCCGTACTGAGCATCTCATCAACCACTCTCTCCTCTATCATGGAGTTCCTGATCTCATCGACTCGCCTGTTGTCACCCATCATCCACTCGACATACTCTTCCGGGCTTTCATAACTTTCCGCCATCTGCTCAACCTTCGTCCTGATCTCCGCCAGATCCGGATTGATATTCTTCTGCTCGACTATCGCCTCGGTAATCAGGGAAATCGCCAGCGACCTCTTCATCATGTCGGCATAGCGTTCCCACTCCTCACTCCCCTCAGCTATTTCAGCGCCCAAGGATTCCATCTGCGCCGCCAGTTGATCTCGCACAAGCGACCTCGGCACCTCCACCTGCTGCGCCTCGTGCAGAGCTTCCCGTACTTTTTCCTTTTCTATGTCACGGCGACGGGCAGAGACCTCCTGATCAAGCCGTTCACGAACTTCCTGCCTCAGTTTCTCGATACCGCCCCCCTGTATGCCAAACTGGAGGGCAAATGTGTCATCCAGTTCGGGCAGAATCGGTTCAGTGACACTTTTCACGGTTACCGAGAACTCCAACGTGGTCCCGGCCGGTTCCGGGCCGGCGTGGTCATCCGGCACAACATGGCTGACCTCGCGCGTTTCACCGGCGGTACTGCCGACCAGTTGATCCTGGATCTCCTTGAGCAACGGCCCCTTTCCAAGCCAGAATGAAAAGTCCTCCACATCCGTCTCGGGATCATGGTCACCATCAACCTTGTAACGGTAGGAAATCTTCAACTGGTCGCCGATTTCGGCCGGTCCTTCGCGCGGTTTCATGTCAGCATGATTCCGGCGAATTCTTTCCAGTGTCGAATCAACATCCTCCTCGGAAATCTCCACTGCAGGCAGATTAAGTGTCTTGCCTGCAAGGGAGGGGGATGAAATCTCCGGAAACAGTTCAACCACCGCTGTGTATTCGAGATCTCCTCCCGGTTCATAGGATTCCGCCTGAACATCCAGAACCCCTGCCGCTTTCAGACTTTCCCGATCAATCGCTGTTTCAAGGCTTGAACCAATGGTCTCTCTAACCACATCATCGGTGATCCGGGACCCAAACCGTTTCCTGATCAGGCTCAAGGGAGCTTTCCCCGGCCGGAATCCCGGCAACTGCATCTCTCGGGCCTGCTGCTTCAGGCGCTTGTCCACTTCGGCCTGAATCTGGTCTCCTGCAATAACAACCTTCAGCTTCCGCTCTATGGCGCCTGACTCTTCTATGGAAATCTGCATTGAGCCGGTGATCCTCGAAAATTCATGAAAACCAATTGCTGGCGGTACCAGAAAACCTTATATCCGGAAACAGCTCTCGGACCGGATCGGCATGTCACGGCACATGGTGCGAAAGGAGAGACTCGAACTCTCACGGGTTGCCCCACTGGAACCTAAATCCAGCGCGTCTACCAATTCCGCCACTCTCGCGACATGTGCACCTCCAGCCACTTGGTGGGTTGAGACCGAAACCGTGACAAGGCCCAAACATCCGACCCGCCGAATCTGGGGTGAACGATGGGACTCGAACCCACGACTACCGGAATCACAATCCGGGGCTCTACCAACTGAGCTACGCTCACCATGTTTATCACAAGCCTTCATTTTACCCAATCATTCTACTTCTACTGCTGGCGCGCCTGACAGGACTCGAACCTGTAACCTACGGCTTAGCTTACCCGCTACGGCTTTCGCCGCCCCGCCGAAAACCGGGTTTGGGGTCTGGACTCTATCTTCACCATCTCAGGTGGAGCACGTATAGCCTCTACGGATCCCGGTAGAACCGGTTTCCTCGGTATTGCCATCGGCTATCATGCCGGTGACCGTCTTCCCGACCACCGCATGACACGTTAAGGTTCCACCGATACAGTGCCCTCCACTCCGGCAGTTCACGCCATTCCCGCCGAAGGCTCCTCGTCTCATAAGGCCTTCCCTACAAGGCTTAAAGGCCGTTGCTCTATCCGATTGAGCTACAGGCGCATCACATAAAAAACTGGTCGGGGTAGAGAGATTTGAACTCCCGACATCCTGCTCCCAAAGCAGGCGCGCTACCAGACTGCGCTATACCCCGTGTCAACCCCGCATTTCTGCTTCAATGGGAACAAGTTTACCTTAAAATATCCGCAAATCGCGACAAACGGGAGCGGAATATACGCACATCGCATACGCAGGTCAACCGCTGAAACGCCGCACGACCACCCGAATCCAGAACTGATTTTGGGAATTATATACTTAACTTGCCCAGGCACATTGTTCTGCATAGCGCGGTGATCGTGTACAATACCTGCCGGGTAGTCTTCATGCTGTCAGAAAATTCTCCCGGCCAGGACCTGTTCCGCCCTGCGCTACAACGCCTGGCACCCGGATAGCGGGTAGCCTTCCTCCCTGATACCCGATCACGCAACGGCGTGAGGACTGCTCTTGCCCGGATATCCGGTAACGGCCGCAATCGGCGGCCTTGATGCCTGTTACCGACTCTCTGAAGCTGCTTTCACCGCAAGAAATACCGTGAAAACCTGCTGCACATCGTCGATACAGGCCTCGCCGCTGCCTGTATCGCAGGCTTTACCGACTTCTCAACACTCGTGCAATATCCGGGATAGCATATTCTGCTGGAACATGGAACCAGCACAGCCCTAATCTAATATTTATCTTTATATATCAATTAGTTAATTTTATATTCTGAAAAAAATTCAACACAACCGTAATCGGACAGTGACCGGATTCGTCCAATTCCCTGACAATCCAGTCGTGCGAATGTCAACCAGCACCATTTCAGACACCGAACGAGCTTCAGGTCCGTGATGGAGAATCCACCGGCAATGCCCGCAGATAGTCCCCGAAAGACGGGATGAGGATCCTGTAATGATCGGGCATGTCCCGGGACAGGGCCAGCAACCCGGCATGCAGGGCACTGGTCAGGAAATCTTCCATGGACTGTCCTGTTTTCCTGCACATCTCCTCGGTGAGTGACCCGATCCTGTCATGGGACAAGTCACCGCCTCTCTCTTCCGCAGCCAGGGCCAGGCCCCGGTAGACCCAGGCCCGGCTGGAACCGGCCGCCAGCCGTCCGGCATAGTACTCCCGCTTGTATTCCTCCGCGGCCGCCATGGCCGCATCCAGATGCCCCGAATCAATCCATCCGCCGTTTGCCCGGATGATGTCACACGCTGCAACCGCAACGCTGTTGATGTGCTGCGGCCATCCCTGGGACAGTTCAGCCAGTTTGTTCACCCATGCTTCCAGGTCTTCCTGCGTACCCGTGAAACCGTAGGCATCGAAGACGCTCCGGATGGCACAGGCCGAATCATCATGCGGCAGGGGGTCCAGGGTCACCACACGTCCTCTTGCGAATCTTGAAAGACCGCAATCGCGCAGCACGCCCTGGGTATCGCTCAGACCAAAGAACGCCACCACCAGGGGAATGCCCTGGGGATCCCGGTGAAGACAGTCCATCACGCCCTTGGTAGGGCCGGAAACCGGCGTGTTCTGGGCCTCGTCCACACACACCACGATGTGAAACTTCTTCAGGAGCGGCGCGGCATTCTGAAATACCCAGCTGGCGGGCATTCCCTCATCATCACTCCGGCCGCCTACCGACACGCCCAGGGCACCGCCACCGCGCTCCGACAGTTCATGAAACAGTTTCCGGGCGAGGTCAAGAAGGTCATCAAGCACCCTGACAACAGACGTCCCGGAAGCCATTTCCCGGAGACGCTCACCTTCCGCACTGGCAGCTTTGACCATGGTCCTCACAATCGCAGCAGGGGACTCCAGAGCATCCGGATTCATGGCAACCGCCACCCAGGGCATCTCGGGGGTCGAATGACGCCTGACCGCCTCCATGCACTCCGCCATCAGGGCCGACTTGCCGGCCCCCGGCGCGCCCTGGAAGACCATCGTCCCGCCACCGACGATCCCTTCGCTGAGACTTGTGACGGCGGAACGGTATACCCCGTATTCCGCTTCACGTCCCCGGAAGAACGGCTCACGGCCCGCCTCGGATCGGTCCGTGCGTTTCAACCAGACTTCCAGCGGCAGGGGATCGGCTGGCGGCGGCTTCGGAAAGGGCATTTCGTTCATGCGAATAATCTTGCCCCATCCCTTCGACAAGTACACAGTTGAAAATATACTTGTTCCGTCCCGAAGGCCTGGCCGGAGGTGGTCAACCCGTCAGGGATCCATGGTCATGTCGATCACGAATCCCACGATTATGCCCCGAAAGCTCCCCGTTTCGCGCGGCTTCCAAGGGCCGGAAGTGATCAGGTTGACCATGGTTGCCGCCCCGGCAACTACCGGCCCCTTCCCCCGACCGGGAAAAACCCGAGCACCGACCCGGTCGCACTTCACCTTTTTTCCGATCAATCCAGTCCTTGCACCTGTCAGCCAGTGCAGCTTCATCCTGAAACCATATCACGGAATGCGCACCGGGGAACGAGCTATAACCGAAAGTGGTGTATGGCCGCATCGACTCAGGCGGCCCGGGATTGATTATCAGTATCGTGATTCTGCTCTATTCCGTTTTCAAATGGAA
>JAJDVC010000263.1 GCA_022826305.1 Gammaproteobacteria bacterium
AGGTCGTGGAACAGCTGCATTACGGTAACGATGGCCTGCCAGTCCAGGATCCGCAACCGATGAATCCTGATGCCCGGGATTCATCCATATTGGAAAAGTACAAGGCTCCTGCATGGACATGTCGCCAGTCGCATCAGGTCCCCTCAGTCCAGTCCTGGACATCTGATTTCATGTGCATGCGTAATTTCTGTCTTCGTTCGCGACATGGAGTGCCACCGGGCCGTTCCGGGTTGATACAACCCGATTGCGGCGTGATTACGTTTTCACGTATCGTATACACATCAAATACTGGATCCGAACAGACGGGACCAGTCAATACCCCGTCTGATCCGGACTGATCTCCAATCCGCAGCATACAGTTCCATGGCCGCCAAGCAGCCCGTCAGGCTTACCAGACGTTTTGTCGATGCGTTGCGGGTTTCATCGGGGGATATCATCGTGTGGGACTGCGACTTGCCGGGTTTCGGCATTCGCGTCTACTCTTCGGGTCGCAAGGTCTGGTGCGTGCAGACGCGCGGGCCGCAGGGCGGACCGAAAAGAAGGACCCTGGGTGGCCATGGGGAACTAACACCGGACCAGGCGCGTCGCATGGCGGCTGTCGCCATTGATCGCATCAAGCAGGGACTGGAGTCTGATCCGCTTCAGGACATGCCGGAACCTACCGTGGCTGATCTGGCCGAACGATACATGACGTTTCATGTGAAGGTGAATTGCCGGCCGAAGACAGTCGAGACCTTCGGACAGATCCTGCGATCATACATCGTACCGGAACTGGGTCGACTCGTCCTGTCCGAAGTGAGTCCGTCCCATGTATCCGGCTTGCACCATCGGTTGCGGGACAAGCCGGGGCAGGCCAACCTGATGCTGACGGTACTGTCCGGGATGTTCCGGCTTGCCGAAGACTGGGGCATGAAGGTCCCGGGCCGGAATCCAGTCCGTTCGGTACGTCGCTACCGGCAACGGTCCCGAGCCCGGTTTCTTTCGCCCGACGAGTACCGCAGGCTGGGGGATGTGCTGGCCGAGGCCGAGTCTGACGGTTCGGTGATGCCAAGCGCGATACATGCGATCCGCCTGTTGCTGTTGACGGGCTGCCGCAGGAACGAGATCGTCACGCTCAGATGGGATGACGTGGACCGGACGACCGGGGAGATTCGTCTGCGTGACGCCAAGACCGGATTGCGGCATGTTCCGCTGACGCCTGCGGTCGAGTCGGTCCTGGCGTCGATACCGCGTATCAGGGGAAATCCCTGGGTGCTTGCGGGGAGGAAGTCCGGCGGTCATTTCACGGGGCTGGGTTATTTCTGGGAGCGGATACGCAGAAGAGCGGATATGGAGGATCTACGTATTCATGACCTGCGCCATTCCTATGCGTCCCGTGCCCTGGCGCTCGGCGAGGGGCTGTCGATGATCGGGAAGCTGTTGGGCCATCGCCAGATAGTGACGACCGCACGGTACGCACACCTGATGCGTGACGCCGAGAGGGCGGCGGTGGCGAAGGTCGGAGGCAGCATCGGCGCGGATATCCTGTTTCCGCGCAGGGAAGAACCAGCAACAGTCAACAAGCAAGGCTGAAAGCAATGAGGGCGGCGGGGATCAGGATATCGGGGCGCACTGGGCAAGGACATCATGCTCCGGGAACCGGAGTTTTCCCGGTTTCCGGTGAGATGGCATCCAGCAGGGATGGAGTTCGTGATGCAGGCTCACTGGTGTGGGCAGAAGAAATGGCAGGTGCCAGGTGGACGGAAGTCCTTGGGTTGTCGTTCGTGCGGGCGAAAAAAAGCCGGGGCAAGCCCCGGCTCCCTTTCGACCTGGGGAAGGTCTTGATCAGAAGTTGTAGCGAACGGCGAGACGATGCGCGGTGGTGCTGTCCGAACCCATCTTGTCGTCATCGGAGGAACTGCCTTCATAGGCAATCGACAGACCGCCGCCCAGGCTGTGATAGACACCGCCGGTGATCTTGGTGGGATTCTCACCATCGGCAGCACCGCCACGGGCAGCCATGTTGTGATCTTCCTGACCGTAGCCGACCATGACGCGGGTGCTGTCGCCGACATCGGAACCGAGCCAGAGCTGGGTGGCCGAGATCTCGACATCACCGTGCTCCTTCTTGATCCAGCCCAGCATGCCGAACATGGAACCCAGGTTCAGGCGCGCCGCCAGACCGACACGATCAACGTCCTCGTCGGCACGCATGCCCATGACCGCATCCACGGCCTCGACAGCTTCCCTGCCTGCCATGCCAGGAGTCGCAGGCATGAAAGGCATATCCACACCGCTGTCGTCAGGGTCCGGTATGGTGTAGGCTACGGCATCAGCAACATTGTCGGCGTCAGTAAGGTCAGTGTTAGCAGCATTATAGTAGACAGTGTCGCCAGGCATTACGTCATTGGTGCCGCCACCAGTGGTAACTTGAGTGAAGGTGCCATCGTCACCCATTGTATAGGTGTTGGTAATGACAACGGCTGTCCTGGCACCATCAGCCCCGGTGTAATATGAACCATCACTGACGGCGCGGCCCAGCACGGCATCCATGGCCATTACAGCATCGATACCCTCCACAGCTTCCACGGCCGGGGTCATGACATATTCGACGTCAGGCTGTCCGGCACTGTCGAAGGCGGCGGCGAGGGTCAGGTTGTCGTTGACCGCAACGCTGATGCCGAGGCCGGCGCCATCGCCCATGTTGGCGTCATCGACGCGCAGGTCCAGT
>JAJDVC010000228.1 GCA_022826305.1 Gammaproteobacteria bacterium
CCCCCGACGAACCACCACAAAAACAATCCCATGACAGCGGATGCCCCGACTGATCGCAAGAGAAACCCGGTCCATCCCCTGTGTAGGGTGAAACCGGTCTGCCTGCACAAGAGGAAATACAGCATCGCCGCATTGAACAGCGCAGACAGGGATGTCGCCAGCGCCAGCCCCACATGTTGATAGGGCAACACCAGAATCAGGGAGAACAGGATGTTGAGCCCCATTGATATCATGCCGACATTGACCGGGGTACGGGTATTCTGGCGCGCATAGAATCCCGCTGCAAAGACCTTTACCAGGACGATGGCAGTCAACCCGAGGGAAAAGGCCATCAGGCTCAGGGCGGTCATTCGTACGCCGGTTTGCGTAAAGTTTCCGTGGAAGAAAATCGTGGATACCATGGCCTCAGCCAGCACGACCAGTCCGACCGTGCAGGGCAGACAGACCAGAACAACCCAGCGTGCGGCCCAATCGAGGGTCCGTGAAAAGCGGATTTGCGAGTGCTCGGAATAGATACGGGAAAGGTGAGGCAGGATGACGGTACTGAGTGCAAGCCCGAACACCCCGACCGGGAATTCCATCAGCCGGTCCGAATAGTACAGCCATGAGATGCTCCCGGTAACGAGAAAGGAAGCGAGCAGGGTATTGACGATGACGTTGATCTGGGCGACCGATACGCCGAAGATGGCAGGCACCATCAACCGGAATACCTTCGAAACGGCACCGGATGCCTGATCGTCACCCGATCTTCGCAACCAGCGGGGCCGTACGGAAAGTCTTTCCTTCCTGAGATACGGCAACTGGAACAGCAGTTGGACCAGACCTGCAACCAGCACACCGATTGACAGGGCAATGGGGGAACTGTGCATCTGCGGAACCAGCAACAGGGCTGCACTGACAAGGCAAAGGTTCATCAGTATCGGTGTGGCCGACGGCGCGGCGAACCGGCCGCAGGTATTCAGCAGACCGGCAGACAGCGCAACCAGGGAGATAAAGAAAATATAGGGAAACGTGATCCGTGACGCTGCAACCGCGGTCCGATATTTTTCCGGCTCATCGGAGAATCCCCCCGCCACAAGCAGCACCAGGATCGGGGCGAAAACGACTCCTGCCAACGTCACGGCGAGCAGCAGCAGACCGAACCGGCCTATCATCAGCTCCACGAACCGGTTAACCTCGGTCCGGGAGTGTTGCAGCCTGTATTGTGTAAACACCGGAACAAAAGCCGCGGAAAAGGCCCCTTCACCAAAGATTCTCCGGAAGAAGTTCGGTATCCTGAATGCCACGAAGAAAACGTCCGCAACGCTCTGGTCACCGAGAATGTTCGCGAAGATCACATCCCTTGTCAGGCCACTGATACGCGACAGCAGTGTCATCGACCCGACAACCGAAACGGATTTCAGTATTTTCAGGCTCATCAGTGCAGCAACGGCAGAAATGAAGCGGATTTGCACATTTTCAGCTTGACATCCTGGCTAGATTTGCACATATTCGCACACTCCTGAACTCATCGGTATCCTTGAGGACGCACCTTTGGCTAATTCATCCCAGGCACGCAAGCGGGCACGACAAAACACGAAACGCCGCCTGCACAACATCAGCCAACGCTCGACATTGCGTTCATCAATCAAGAAACTGCTCAGGATGATCGAGGAACAGGATGCCACTGTTGCCAGGCAGGCATACCGTGAAGCGGTTTCAAGAATCGACAGTGCGGTATCAAAGGGACTGCACCATCGCAATCGGGCGGCCCGGCTGAAGTCCCGGCTGAACAGCCGGTTACGTACACTGGTCAACTGACCCTCCCGGCACGCTCACCCACAGGTGCATCTCATGCCGTCACCACGATGTTATCGCGGTGAATCAATTCGGTCTCACCCATGTAACCGAGTATCTGCTCGATCTGGCTGCTTGAAGCACCGATAATTTTCCTGGCTTCGTCGGAATTGTAGTTGACCAGTCCCCGTGCGATCTCATTACCGTTATCGTCCGTACAGATCACGATATCACCCCGCGAGAATGCTCCCTCAACCCGGGTAACGCCAATCGGCAACAGGCTACGACCGGCATCTTTCAGTACCCCGACAGCGCCATTGTCCAGAACCAGTTCTCCGTTGCCGCGCAACTGCCCGGCCAGCCATTGTTTCCTCGCGGCGATCCGTCCGCGCCCGGGGAACAGGAACGTTCCGAGATCCTCTCCTGAGCGCAGGCGCAGCAGCACATCCGGCTGAAGGCCGGATACGATGATCGTGGAAGCACCGGACCCCGCCGCCTTCCGGGCTGCATGGACCTTGGTCCGCATGCCGCCCTTGCCCAGGGTGCCTGCCTTGCCGGCAAGGTCAGGTAGCGATGGATCATCGGCTCGGGCATGTGGAACAAGTCTGGCCTGCCTGGAGTATCTCGGGTCCGCATCATACAGCCCATCCTGGTCGGTCAACAGTATCAGGCAATCCGCCTCGACCAGATTGGCGGACAGGGCGGCGAGGGTGTCGTTATCTCCGAACCCGATCTCCTCATTGACCACGGCGTCATTTTCATTGACTATCGGGACGACCCCAAGATTGAGCAGTTCGCGCAGGGTGTTGCGTGCGTTGAGATAACGCTGCCTGTTGGCAAGGTCCGCATGTGTCAGCAGAATCTGTGCAGTGAGTGATCCATGCTGGCGGAACGCGGCTTCGTAGCTGTGTACCAGCCCCATTTGACCGACCGCGGCTGCAGTCTGTATGCGGTGTACTTCGCCCGGGCGATTCGACCAGCCCAGCCGCCTCATGCCTTCCCCGACTGATCCGGAGGAAACCAGCACGATATCGACATTTCGCGCCCTCAGTTCACAGATCTGCCTGACCCAGGATTCAATGGCTGTCTGCCGCAATCCCGAATTCGAATCGGTCAGCAGGGAGGTTCCGATCTTGACTATCCAGCGGGATGAGCCTGACAAGATTGTCCTGTCCGTCATTGTCCTGTGCATTGCCCGACCGGATCACGTCCGGTCGCGTGGTGAGAAAGCCGCTTCATGATGCTTTCAGACAGTTCCCTGCACCCTTCACCCGTTGCAGACGAAATGGCGTGTACCGGCTTCTTGCAGCCAAGACGTTCCACCATCTCCAGCCTCATGCTCTCAGCCCGG
>JAJDVC010000217.1 GCA_022826305.1 Gammaproteobacteria bacterium
CCCCCGACCGTCAAGGGCAGCGTCACCGTCTCGTCGGCGGCCAGGGCTCTCGACAGCACGGTATGAAAGTCACGCCCGCACCCTCCGGCAGCGTCGTCGTCCCGTTGCTCGGGGTCAGGGTCGCCGTGGGCGCCGACGACACCGTCACCGCCACCGGGGGAATCGTCAGGGATGTCGGGTAGGCCGCCGTGTCGGCGGACGACTGCACCGCATGGCCGATCGAGGTCGTGCCCGCGCCCTGGCCCGTCACCGTGAACGTCTGCGGGGTGCTCCAGTTCGAACTCGTGAAGGTCCGGGCCCCCGGCGACACCGTCGCCGTCGCCCCCGACGTCGCCGATATCACCACGTTCCCCGAGGGCTGGCTCTTCAGAACCACCGTATACGTCGCACCCTGGTTCTCCGGCACCGACAGGCTCTCCCTCGACACCTCAACCCCGTGCGGCGCCGCCCTGATCGTGAAGTCGGCGGACAGGTTGGGGGGGGACGTATTGCCATCCTGATCTCCCCATCGAAGCAGACCGGAATCGTTGCCGCCCCTGACGGTCACGGTGACCGGATCGTCCACCGTGATCGCCGGGCCGCTGTAGGCCAGCGTGATCTCGGCCGAGCGATGGCCCTTCGTCCCCCCGCCGTGGGAGTGGGGCTGCTCCCGCGCGAGCAGCTTGCCGCTCGCGATCGTCAGCCCCGCGGGCGCGCCCGACAGCGTGATCCTGGCGAGACCCGCCGCGCTGAACCTGGCTTCGCCGGTGGGGTTCTTGAGGCCACCGCCTGCCTTGTATTCGTCCGCGTGAATGTTCAGGCTGCCAATGACACCCCCGCCGCCGCCTCCCAGGAAAGTGGAGTTCTTGGGAATCAGCGTGATCGTGGCGCCGTTCAGGGAGGCCGCCTGGATCTCAGTCGGATCGAGCACCAGGCTCGCGGTCTGCGCCTGTGCTACGGTCGAGAGGCCGAGCAGCAACGGCAGGACCGGAAGAAGCGCGGCTAACCGGCGCAGGCCGCCCGCAACGGGCCGGTCGGAAGACTCAGGCGGGGAGGATGGAGAAGCCGGACGGAGCGGAGAGCGGAGCAGCCGCCATGCGGTCCCGGTCATGGCCGAAGCGCAGACGCAAATCCAGCGATCCAGCGATCCAGCGATCCAGCGATCCAGCGATCCAGCTCATTCGGATGGAGATCTCCTGCAGAGGTTATTCAACCCGTTCCAGGCGGATGCTACCAGACTCAATACGCGGAGACAACTCCCGCTTGTGTGCATCTGCATGCCGCATCGTTCCTCGCCGCCAGCCATGCCCGGCGCCTCATTTCATGCCGCGATGACTCGTGACGACAGTGCCTATGAACACCGGCCACGTATCCGAAGCTGGAGTGCACGGGATCTTGAGCGCCTCTCGGAGTACAGTACTACCAGACCGCCGAGAATGATCAGCAGGGTTCCTCCCATCGACTGCCAGTCCGGCCATTCGTTCCAGAGAAAATATCCCAGCAACAGCGCGAACGGCATGGATGCGTATTCAAATGGTGCAACTGCGGAGGCCTGAGCAAGCCTGTACGCCTGCGACAGGAAGTACGCCCCGATCGAAACAATGCCCCCGCACAGCGCAAGCAGAAGCAGGTCCTGCGGGGCGGGCCACACCCACGCCCTCAGCAGGAAAACCAGGGAAATGTTGTCAGACCGGCTTAAACGTCCGTCGCCGATGAGCAGTCCGGAAACCGCACAGATCAGGATGAACGCCACCTGCACGTAGAAAGTCAGCGTCCCGGCCTTGTCCTGCAATCCGAGCTTGCGCGTTATCATCTGCATCCCGGCATAGGTCAGGGCAGCCAGGACAGGCAGGAGACTGACCGGACTGAAGACACCCATCCCGGGACGGATGATCATGAGAATGCCTGCCAGCCCGATCAGGATAGCCATCCAGCGTTCTGCGCTGACCCTTTCCCCGAGCAACGGCTGCGCGAGCAGGCAGATAAAAAGCGGGGCGGAGAAGAACAGCGCCACCGTCTCCGCCATCGGAAGCTGCGCCAGCCCCAGGAAGAAAAACATGTTTGCCAGCACAAAAAGCGATCCGCGGAACAGATGCAGAACTGGTCTGCGCGTCTTCAGCAGGTGGAAACCGCCCTCAAGCCTGACAATGACCAGTACGACAACCATCGCGAATGATGCCCGGAACAGCATGATCTCGTGCAGGGCATACCGGGGACTTAGCAATTTGATGATCGCGTCGCTGGTGGTAAGGGCAGCCAACGCTGCCAGCAGGCACAGGATGCCCTGAGTATTGGTACTGACCTGTCGGAAATGGTTCACCGCAAGCTGTCCCCGGAACCACGAACCGAAGCAGTCTGTCACATTCCACCGTCAAAATAAACTGTACGAGTCGCAATAGCCATGGTGACCTGGGCGGACTTTGCGGTACCATTGATCCAATCCGATTTCCGACATGGATACCATGACCCGATCCCTGATCCCCAAATCCGAATTCGTCGGACTGGAAAACACCGCCAACCTGTGTGCAGGCGGCGAAACCCCGATGCTGAAATCACATGCCGGTGCGATCGAGCAGTTCATGCTGGACAAGTCCACGGGGGAACGGGCCAGACACCTGGAAGCGCAGAAAATCGCATCCGCCTGCGCCAAATGCGCGGAACTGTTTTCGGTTTCCCCCGACGAGATCACGTTCCTGTCCAGTGTTTCGGAAGGAATGAACAACATCGCCTACGGTCTCGACTGGAAGACGGGAGACAATGTAGTGGTCGTCGATGTCGAGTTTCCTTCCGGCATTTTTCCATGGACCAGGTTCCACGGCAAAGGGGTGGAAGTCCGGGTCGTGCGCCATGTCAACTGGTTCATCGAACTTGACGATATCGCCAACCTGATGGATCACCGGACACGCATCGTGGCGATCAGACACGTCAGCATGTACACGGGCCAGCGCATCGACCTCGGGGCGCTATCGCAACTGGTCCGTTCCACCAACGCCCTGCTGCTGCTGGACGCCACTCATGCCGCGGGCGTTGTCGACGTGGATGCCGGGCTTGCTGACATCATGGTATCCAGTTGCTACAAGTGGCTGCTGGGCGTACACGGAACCGCAGTGTTCTATCTGAACAGGGAACGCATGGGCGATCTCGATCCGCCCTTCCTGGGGTGGAACAGCACCCATGCGCACGGAGGCTGGTCGGATCCCCTCTCCTTCGAACTGCAACGCACTGTCCATCGTTTCCAGCCCGGCAATCATGCCTATCTGGCAGTCTACATCCTTGACAACGCGCTTGACCGGCTGCTTCAGACAGGTATCGGCAAGATCGAGCACCATGCCCTGGAACTGAGCAGACTGGCCTACGAGGGTGTAAGCGAAATGGGATTCGAGATGATGACGCCCGAAAGCGCCCCCCTGCGGGCGGGCAATGTCTGCTTTGTCACCGACCGGCTTGAACTGGTGAGAAACCGTCTTGAGCAGGACGATGTCCTGATCTGGGGCGCCTATGCCGGTTTCGGGAGACTGAGAATCTCCACGCACCTGTACAACGACAGCGAAGATGTCGAGCGCTGCCTGACCGCCCTCAGGAAAGTTGCATGACCCTGTTGGCCAGCGGACCAACAGCACACCTCCCCCGTCCAGGCCAACCGGGGACCGCCGATTCCGCCCGGGAAGTGTCTGCCACCCCCGGAAACCATGGGCCGCCAAACCAGGCGTCAGAGACATCACGCGGCAAATCCGCGATGCTGGCCGGCCCGAAATGACTCCGGGCCGGGCGATCCGGGCCGAGGTGGTGGTCGCCGGAGCCGCCGCCATCTGGGGACTGTACTGGATTCCGGTCAGGATTCTCGAACGCCAGGGTCTCGACCCGGTATGGGTAGTGCTCGGTCAGCTGTGCATTCCGCTGTTGCTGCTGCTTCCGCTCGCGATCATCAACCTGACGAAACGACAGACGGTGAGCCTCGGCGAACCGGTGACAGGACTGCTGATGGGAAGTGCTTTCGTCCTGTACTGCGAGAGCCTGCTGCTGACCGAGGTCATTCGGGCGCTGATCCTGTTTTACACGATGCCGGCATGGGGAACACTGATTGAAGTGTTCGTCATGAAGCGGAAATTCAACGTCTGGCGGGCGCTGGCACTCATGCTCGGGCTTGCCGGGCTGGTGATCATCCTGAAAATCGACGAATCCTTTTCCCTGTCCATGAACCAGGGAGACGGGATGGCCCTCGCGGCGGGGATCTTCTTCACGCTGGCCGCGATGCGTGTCCGCCAGTCCTCGAATGTCCCCGTGTTTGTTCAGGTGTTCTCGTTCTTTCTCTATGGCGCCATGGCTGCGCTGATTTTCTCGCTGCTGCCAGTTGCCGACCCCGTCACGATGCCGGAACCCGGCCTCATGATCGCATTGTTGCCATGGTTCCTGCTCATGGCGGTAGGATTCCTGATCCCGATCATGTGGGGACTGTACTGGGGATCCCGGTTCGTCGACCCCGGGCGCCTGGGAATCCTGCTGCAGATCGAGGTAGTCGTCGGCATCGGCAGCGCGGCACTGCTCGCCGGCGAACCGTTTGGCTGGCGCGAAGCCTCCGGCTCGCTGCTGGTCTTCGGCGCAGGGGCGGTAGAGGTGCTGACCCACCGTCCGGGGAGCCGGGAGACATAGCCGACCGGAGCAGGCAGACCAGTCCATGCCGACCCCGGCCCCGCAGTAGCCCGGCATCAAATCCCGGGCGCCCTGATGATATAATGTGCGCGCCACCGAACCTGACCCACCTTTTCTCACACCCGCAACCCATGTCATCCCTGA
>JAJDVC010000083.1 GCA_022826305.1 Gammaproteobacteria bacterium
ATATCACGCCAAGGCTTCGGGAACTGGTCGAAAGCGTCCGGGCACCGCTTCTTGAAGCGGGCACGCTGAATGCGACCGCTTTCGCCAGCCGCATCCTGAACTATCTGAACGAAAATGAATTCTTCTATACGTTGCGTCCTCCCGCCCTGCTCAGCAACACCCCGGTTGACGAATTCCTCTTCGAGACAAGGAGCGGCTTCTGCGAACACTATGCCACTTCATTTACTACCGTGATGCGGGCAGCGGGCTACCCGGCAAGAATCGTCATCGGCTATCTTGGCGGGGAACTCAATCCCCTGACGGATGAAATCACCGTACTCCAGTCGGATGCCCACGCCTGGTCGGAATACTGGGACGATTCACTGGGCTGGGTCCGTATTGATCCGACAGCCGCCGTGGCACCTCAGCGGGTCGAGCGATCCATCAATTACGATCTGAGCATCTCGGCGGACGGGATCGTCCGATACCTGCCGCTGGAACTCGGCATGACCGGGCGCCTGCTACGCGACATGCGCTGGTATGCGGGTCTGGCAAGGCAGCACTGGCGACAGTGGTTCGTCAATTTCGACCAGACAAGACAGCGGCAGCTGCTGGAAGCCCTGGGCCTGGGCGACGCATCACGGTTCATTCTGGTCATCGCTGTACTGGCTTCCCTGTCGATACTGGTTGCGACAGCGGGTATCCTGTTCAGAATGGACCGCGACAAGCCGGATTCCGTGCAGCGGATATACCGGTCATACTGCAGGAAACTGGAAAGGTTCGGTATCAGCAGGCGGGACTGGGAAGGACCGGTGGATTACTGCCGACGGACCAGCAGGCAACTGCCCGACTGTGCGGATACCCTGCTTGACATCACGCGACTGTACACGGATCTCAGGTATGGCCCGCAACCCCGGCCCCAGCGTATCCGGAAATTCCGGCACGCCGTCCGCACATTGAAAATCGACACGGTGGCAAGGAACAGGGCCGATTCCTAGTCCATATCGATATCGCCATCCATGACAAGGCTGTCCTCTGTATCAAGATCATCGAGACTGTCGTCCACGGGGTCGTCGAACTTCGGCTCCGGCTTCCCGTCATCCGCATCTTCTGTCGGCAGATAGTGCACCCTGATCTGTTCCCACCTTCCGGAGAACTCCTGTCTTGCATTGCGCATCTCCCGCTGCGTCAGGTCCCTGAGCTTGGGACAGACGATTTCCTCGACGTATTCGATCAGTCTTTCCTTTCCGGTATGGTACAGGAAAAGCTTGCCGGTGCTCGCCTTCGGCAGGACCGGATCCCAGATGACAACAGTATCCCCCTTCTTGCGGGACTCAAGCATTCCGTACCATGTACCGTTTTTTCCCTTGAAGGACACCATACTGTAATTGCGTAGCGATACGACCGTTTGCCGTTTGGTTCCGTGGCAACAAATTCTATTTGGTTTGAAATATATTTCAATACGGTATTTCGACGGATTTTCTGCCGGAAGTTTTCCGGTTGCGGGCAATCCATCGCATGGGATAGTACAGCCGGAACAATCGGATTTCATCCGGTGGAACCGGCCGCCGGTTGGCTATACAATCGTTGCCATGCGCATGCGCAATGCGTCGTCTGCCTGAAGAGACAGCCAGACTTTTTTCACCATCAGAAACTGCAAGCAACGGGAAACATGAAAATACGATCGATACTGTCTGCACTGCTTGGTGCAGGCTTCCTGGCAATCGTGTCAGGCGCCACGGCACAGGATGCAGACCACGGCGGCACATGGGTAGGGAAGGGGTATGCCATCAAGGGTGGATGGCACATCACCAGCCGGGACGACAAGACCGTCATATCCTTCGACGAGAAATTCAAGACCCGCAGGGGGCCGGACCTGAAGGTCTATCTTTCAACGCGCCCGATCGAGGACCTGCAGGACCGGAACGTTGAAGATACCTCCGTACTGATCAGTCCGTTGAAATCCAACAAGGGATCCCAGGAATACGTGTTGCCCGATGACATGCATCTCGATGACTTCAGATCGGTGGTGATCCACTGCGAGGCGTATTCCCACCTGTGGGGCGGCGCCAACCTGCCGGGAAACGGGTTGCAGGACTGACCTGCAGGATCAGGCCGGATTCAGGATATCGCCAAACGGCAGGGCATCGTCAGCCCATGCCACCAGACGCCGATTCCAGGCCGATACCACATGCCTTGCCTGTACGTTGGCCCGAACCCTGCCAGACGGGATGGCCGGACGGCTGAACAGGGTCCTGATGTCCATGTTTTCGTGTTCCAGATCGTCTGAAAGCGATCGGCACATGTCGTCCATCCGGCGGAAACAGGCGGGGACATGCATGGACCGGCTCAACGACGGCGCGAATGCATCGGTATTGACGAACACCACCTTGCACCCGGATACCTTGTTGAGATAGGGAAGCAGTGACCGGGTAATATCCATCGGCCCCGGCGAATCGGCGTCCGACAGCATCGGAATCCTCAGACCGTTCAGGGCGACTTCCTCGTCCAGAAAAAAAATGAAGGTGTCCAGGCTACCGAACCACTCGAGCATCGACTGTGTCCTTTTCAGCCAGGCATCTCCTTCCCAGCTGGAAAAGAATGCGATGCCGCCAGTGCCCGTGTCCTGCAGGTTCCTGACATGCCGATTGTCACTGCCGCACAGGAATACCCTGTTGCCGGAGCCGATCAGCCCGTCGACGACCTCCGCCGCAAACAGGTCGTTCACTCCGAAAACAAGCGCCTTGCGTTTTTCTGCCAGTGTGAACATCGATCAGTCTGTCCCGCATCAGGAGATGATAGCTGAAATGTTCCAGAAGCATACAGAATGGTCTTGCGCCCGAACATTAAGGAATCGTTACGGAATGATTAAGTTTTGTTAATCCGGACAGTCCGTCATTACGACTCCGTACATGCCGAAGGGAGCATGGCGAGAATGGTCAGTGGTTCCGGCCTGAGCCAACCAGCTCCAGCTGATTTCTTCTTTCACGCATCTTGATGTGCAGGTATCTTTCGCGCGGCATTTCATGAAGCTGCCTGGGATACTGCTCGGTCAGATCAAACCAGCGTTCAAGCCTGCGCGCATACTCGTCCGGCCCGCCCGTATGGTCCAGCGTGTCGAAATATGCCTGGACAGCAAAAAGGTAGCGAACGATGTTTCGCTCCGCCCCGCCCCTCTGCCCCCTGGCATAACGCTTCATCCCGGTTGCGGGATTGACCCCGGAACTCGAGAAACCCACCTTGTCCGAACCTGCAGTCGAGAGATAGATTCTCACGAGGGCAGATATGAGGCCCGGCTCGGTCGTCAGGTTGAACTCCGCATACACACCGTCATCGACTTCGCAGGCCCGAAGCACAAGGTGGTAATTACGACTGCCCAGCGGGCCGCTCGGAGCCGACAGCGCAATCTTCAGCACATCTCCCTCGGTCACTGCCCTGAACGACAGTTCAAGCAACCTCGAATCTTCCGGAGCAGTGTATCCTTTCGGTCCCAGATAAAACCTTAGAACAGCGTGTTGTTCCCGAAGATCGTAAGCACATGCCTTGACGTTCAGGTGCAGGGGAACGAACTCACACCACTGGGTCACGTCGGAAAGCCTGTTCCTGAACTCCTGGTAGGAAATTCCGGGCAGAAAGGCATGAACAGTGGCCCGGACCGTGCCCTTTCCCTCCATCGAGTCGAGAACAAAGGGCGGGGAACTGGCATCGGGACTGCTCATGACTTCGGCATAGCGGTTCAGCATTGCCTCCAGCGACTCGGCATGAGCGATAGCTGCCGTACCCATACAGAACACGATACAGATTCCTTCCACCATCCGCCGGAGAAAGGAACACCTCATCCGGTCACGGGATCACGATCATGCATGTATCTCTCCATGCCGCCTCCTGAGACACAGTGTACATGACATGATGACGGGTCATTGCGGTCAATGGCATCAGCCGGAAACTCAGGTAGCCTACAACCATCCTGCCCCCATTTCCGGAACGTGTCAACTTGATTGGCCCCGCCCAGTAGCCACCCTGCCTGTCTCATGGCACCTCAAAGCAATGCTGCTGAAACCGGATAGTTCTATCTGTTGCTAACAAACATGGAGTCCAGTGTAACGTCATTCCTCAAGTGTCGGATAGAGGCGTTTCAGTCTCCGGCGCGCATCCTCGGTAGTGAACTGCCAATCCACCCTGGCCTGGATGCGGTCACGTGAGTCCTGCCAGGCAGCGACCTCACGGGCCAGGACATCCACGCTGTCGATGCGCCGATTCAGACATTGGCGGCTCATCACGTCGAGTTCGACCTCGGCCAC
>JAJDVC010000100.1 GCA_022826305.1 Gammaproteobacteria bacterium
GTCTTGCATCCGGGAGCGGGTGATAGTCTGTCGGTGAGACAAGGGTCGCCGAATGCTGGTCAAGGAAAGGCGGATCAAGACGCTCCAGTATTCGGTCGCTGACATAAAGCATGCCGGTTGCCCTTGGTCCGCGCAGGTATTTTCGCCCCGTAGCACTCAACAGGTCACAGCCGATGGAATGCACGTCGAGCGGCATCTGCCCGACCCCCTGGCATGCATCAAGCAGAAATGGAATACCGTTTTCGCGAGCTATCCTACCCACTTCCGCAGCAGGATTGATCAGTCCTCCGCCAGTCGGGATCAGACTGATTGAAATCAATCTGGTCCTTGAATCGATCATCCGCTCAAGCTCCCCGGTGTCTATCTGTCCATGCTCATCGTCAGGCACGAACTCGACCCTCGCTCCATATCGCCTGGCCTGCTGATTATAGGCGATCACGTTACTGCCATATTCCGACAGGGTGGTGAGTATCCGGTCTCCAGGGGAAAACCTGAAGGCATAAAATGCCATGTCCCAGGCGCGGGTCGCGTTTTCCATGAATGCAATTTCCGAAGGACTGCAATTGAGCAATCTTGAGCAGGCAGTATAGAAATTATCCAGTTCCTGCCGTTTCTCCTCTGCAGCTTCATATCCTCCCATGACCTCTTCAAGATCCAGGAAATTCCTGAGACAGCGTGCGACCGGGATCGGCATGAGGGAAGCCCCGGCATTGTTGAGATGGATGATATCGTGACACCCGGCTGTTTCCGCCCGGGCACGATCAACATCAATGGTATTCGCCAATGAGAACCTCCCGAGGTTCCAGATCTTCACTTCAGGTAGTAATATGTACGGGCAAGTCGGCACAACATCGACAGATGACCCATCGAATCCGGACCGGGTAAGCGCACATGCCTGATTCTCCTGTCATACTGGCCATTGACCAGGG
Organism: Gammaproteobacteria bacterium; assembly: GCA_022826305.1. Taxonomy (GTDB): domain Bacteria; phylum Pseudomonadota; class Gammaproteobacteria; order Arenicellales; family Poriferihabitantaceae; genus Poriferihabitans. The sequence goes on from JAJDVC010000100.1 coordinate 930, forward strand.
AACAACCAGTTGCCGTACCATGGCATTTTCTGCCGAATTGCACATCGTAGCCTCCGCCCGGAAACCGTTCAATCAGTTTTTTCCTGCTCCTGGCTGGGTAGAACACGATCCGGAAGAAATCTGGCGTACCACGCTTGCCACCTGCGCCAAGGTCATTTCAACAGTACGGAAAGCTTCGGTTGCGGGAATCGGCATCGCGAATCAGCGGGAAACCACGATTATCTGGAACAGAGACACGGGAGAGCCCGTCTATCCTGCGATCGTATGGCAGGACCGGAGAACTGCCAACTACTGCAGGAAACTTCAAGACCAGGGACATGCTCCCCTAATCTCGGAGTTGACCGGCCTGCTGGTCGATCCCTACTTCTCCGCATCCAAGATTCGCTGGATACTGGATCATCGGCCCGACGCATCTCGTCAGGCGCGCCAGGGTGATCTCCTTTTCGGCACGGTGGACAGTTTTCTTGTCTGGAAACTGACCGGCGGCCGGGTCCACGCCACCGATGTAACCAATGCCAGCCGCACCATGCTGTTCAACATTCATACCGGCAAATGGGACAGGCGGTTGCTCGACCTCTTCGACATCCCTGCCGCAATACTTCCTGAAGTGAAGGACTGCACTGACGATTTCGGCCAGACGGATCCCAGTGTACTTGGTATCGAAGTACCGATTTGCGGCGTCGCAGGGGATCAGCAGGCTGCGCTGGTCGGGCAGGCGTGCCTTGTTCCGGGCATGACCAAGTGCACTTTCGGCACGGGTGGTTTCATCATGATGAATACCGGACAGCGGCCAGTGCAATCGGAAAATCGACTGCTGACCACGGTCGGATACCGCGTCAACGGAACAACGGCCTATGCCCTCGAGGGTTCCATCTTCAACACGGGATCAATTATTCAGTGGCTAAGGGACGAACTGGGCATTTTCGAGAAAATGGAAGAACTGGATCAATATCTCGATATCCCACAATCACCTGAAGATGTCGGGAAAACATACCTTGTTCCTGCATTCACGGGGCTTGGCGCCCCTTACTGGAATTCCGAAGCACGAGGGATCCTTACCGGCATCGCCCGAAACACCGGCAAGGCTGACCTGATTCGTGCAGCACTGGAATCGGTCTGCTATCAGACGCTTGACCTGTCGGAAGCGATGTTTCGCGACAGCCATGTCCCCCTGAACGAGTTGCGGGTTGACGGCGGGATGACGGCCAACGCCTGGATGCTGCAGTTTCTCGCGGATGTTGCAGCCGTACGGGTGCGCAAGTCGACAATAGCCGAAACAACAGCCCTGGGCGTCGCCGGCCTGACTGCGCTGCAACTGGGTTTCCTCGAACGGCTCGAACAGCTGGATGCCTGTCATGCGGGCGAGGGGCTGTACACGCCCTGCATGTCACATCAGTCCCGCATGCATGCCGTTTCCGGGTGGAAGAAGGCGGTGAAGCAGTGCCTGACCATCTGACAAGCATCCAGGCTGCCGGACCCGGCCGACATGAACGGCACCCGCAGGCTAAGGCCGGATCAGAAAATCATCCGGAACCTCGCCGCATGACCCGCTCACCTCGACATCATCCACCCTTGCCCCGGACGGGCCGCAATGCAGCTGCTCCAGCATGGCGTTCAATTGTTCGTCCCGCCCTTTCATTACCCCCTCCACAGCACCATCCGGACGGTTCCTGACCCACCCTTTCAGGCCCAGCAGACTGGCACGATGCCGGGTCCAGTAGCGAAACCCCACTCCCTGAACCCTGCCCCGCACCAGAAACGAAAGGGCTTTGGTCATTACAAAAAAACTGCCATATTCCGGTATCAGACGAATATACTTTGTCAAAAACACCTGACCATGACAAGAGGACACGCATGAAAACCGTGGCAGTAATCGACCACATCGTTCACTGGCTCGCTGCTTATGCGGAGCAATCCACTGCGCAGGGATTCGTGGTGGGAATTTCAGGCGGCATCGATTCAGCTGTAACATCAACCCTGGCCGCCAGGACCCGCCTGCCGGTACTATGTCTCGAAATGCCGATTCATCAGCCGGAATCGCATGTTTCCAGAGCCAGGAAGCACATCGACTGGCTGAAGTCCGAACATCGCAACCTGTCCTCGAAAAGAACGGATCTGACATCCGTGTTCGACAGCCTTGTCCACCTGCTGCCCGACAGCCCGGACAGGCAGCGCGGGCAGCTGGCGCAGGCGAATACCCGGGCCCGGCTCAGGATGACGACGCTCTACCATATGGCCGGGCTGCACGGCTACCTTGTCGCCGGAACCGGCAACAAGGTGGAAGACTTCGGCGTCGGCTTCTTTACCAAGTACGGGGACGGCGGAGTAGACATAAGCCCGATCGCGGACCTCAACAAGTCAGAGGTGTACGAACTGGGGGAAAGTCTCGGCATCATGCAGGAGATAATGCAGGCAAGGCCCACAGACGGACTGTGGGGCGACGATCGCAGTGATGAAGACCAGCTTGGAGCCAGCTACGAGGAACTGGAGTGGGCCATGGATCAGGATTGTGACAATCCGGTCCTGAACAATGCCAGGGAAGAGAAGGTATTCAGGATCTTCCGGGCCCTGCACCAGGCCAACCGACACAAGATGAAACCCATACCCGTATGCACGATTCCGCCGGAACTCAGACAGGGTTCAGGGTAATGTACATGGGTGAAACCACCCGGAACGGGAATCCTGACCCCGGTCACCTGTGCCGGGAAACCATAACATAATCCACTGGAGATCAATGCGATGAACAAACCGATTCCCGGCGCATCGTTTCCGCCGCTGCGGGTTTCCGATCAAGACGGCAGCCTTGTCGACATCGGCAAGCCCTCCGACGGTTCAGGCTGGCGCATGATTGTCGTCTACCGCGGCAGGCACTGCCCCATGTGCACGAAATTCCTGAACGCTCTCGAACACCATGTGGACAGGTTCAGGGAGATCGGCGTCGAGGTCGTTGCCGTATCCGCCGACAGCCATGAACAGTTTCTCGATCACGTGCAAGGGCTCAACGTGAGCTTCCCGATTTACCATGGCCTGACCCTGGAACAGATGGAAACGCTGGGAGTCCACATATCATCCCCGCGCTCCGCCAATGAAACGGATCACCCCTTTTCCGAACCCGGTCTGTTCGTTGTCAATCAGGACAATCAACTGCACATGACTGATATCTCGAACAATCCCTATCTCCGTCCGGACCTGGAATCCCTGCTCTCCGGCCTTGGCTGGCTCAAGAATCCGGAAAACGATTATCCGATTCGGGGTACCTGCCTCCGCTCGTGAACATCAGTCCGACATGCTGCAGCTACAGCTGGCCTGACATTGCGCAAGGCGGAATCTGGTCGCATCCCGGTCCGAAAGGCCCGCTTTCGACAGCCCCTGCAACCCTGACCGGAAATGAACGCAAGACACCATAAATGGCCGCACTCGATACAATCCTGAAAGACTGGCGGCGAAAGGCGGCTGAAGGCGACTTCAGCCGAGTCCGGTCAATGGGCACGGCTTTCGAGAAGCTCTGCATCGCTTTCCTGACTCACGACCCGGTCCAGTCCGGGCAGTTTCGGAATGTCGTCCCCTATGCCGACTGGGCCCGCGAGCAGGATCTTGAAGCAACTGACACCGGTATCGACCTGGTGGCGGAACTCGCCGACGAGCCGGGTTATTATGCCGCCATCCAGTGCAAGTTCCTGGAAACCGGGGGCGCCATTCCGAAAAGGGAAATCGACTCGTTCCTGGCCGCTTCCGGCCGTCCCGAGTTCCGGCGTCGTGTCTGGATGGACACGACCGGCCGCCCCTGGTCGCGCAACGCGGAAGAGACCCTGCGGATTCAGGAAAAGCCGGTGCAGCGGATCGGCCTGCACTACCTGAAGGCCAGTCCGCTCAACTGGGCCGGGCATGTCGCCTCGGGAAAAACAGGTGAACGTGAACCCTCGAAGACGCCGCGGCCGCATCAGCAGGACGCCATCGACAGCGCACTCGAGCATCTCGGCACTCCCGGCAGCCGCGGCAAGTTGCTGATGGCCTGTGGCACGGGCAAGACGCTTGTCGGGCTGCGGATCGCCGAACAGCTTGCCGACAAGGGCGGTCGCATCCTCGTGCTGGTGCCGAGTCTGGCGCTTCTCTCGCAGACCCTGCGTGCATGGTTCGACGACGCCACGCTGCCGATACGCGCCTTTGCGGTCTGTTCCGACAGCCAGACCGGCCGGCCGCGCCGGAACGCCGGTGACACGGCCGACATGGATGTACTCGACCTTGAATATCCGGCAACCACGAACGCGGCTTCATTGGCCAACCGCGCCGGGCAGGACGCATCGGACGCGATGACGGTCATATTCGCGACATATCAATCCTCGGCGATCATCTCGGCAGCCCAGTTCGAACATGGGCTTCCTGCCTTCGATCTGGCTGTTGCCGACGAGGCCCACCGGACGGCCGGCGCCCTCATTCCGGGAGAGGATCCCTCGCCATTCGTACGCATTCATGATGAAGATGCGATCCGCACCGACCGGCGGCTCTACATGACGGCCACACCCAAGGTCTATGCGGCAAGCGCACGGACCCGGGCGGGAAATCTTGCCGCTACCCTCTGCTCGATGGATGACGAGGACCGTTACGGCCCCGTACTGCACGAGACCCGGTTCGGAGATGCCGTCGACCGGGACCTGCTGTCCGATTACCGCGTCATCGTGCTTACCGTCCCGGAATCCCTCGCGGCCGGCATACGCATCCGCAACTTTTCCGAAGGAAAGCCACTGACCATCGATGAGCAGGGGAAGATGATCGGCTGCCTGCGCGCCCTGGCCAAGACCGACGCCGATCAGTTCCCCGAGGATGACCGGGAGCCGATGCGACGGGCCATCGCCTTCTGCAATCTCGTCGACTCATCGAAGCGCCTGGAGGGGCGGATCCACGATGTTGCCGAGGCATACGCAGAGACATATGGCGAAGGGAATGCACCGGCAGTCAGCGCCCGCCATGTCGATGGCACCTTCAATGCCACAGCCCGCGCTGATGCACTCGAGTTCCTCGAGGATACGCCAGAAGGGGAGACGCGGATCCTGACCAACGCCCGCTGCCTCACCGAGGGAGTCGATGTGCCGACTCTTGATGGCATACTTTTCATGCACCCCAGAAAGAGCCAGATCGAGGTCGTGCAGGCCGTCGGCCGCGTCATGCGCAAGGCTGTCGGCAAGAAACTGGGTTACGTGATCCTGCCGGTGGTAGTGCCGTCTGCGGCATCCCCGGAGCAGGCGCTTGCCGACGACAGGCGATGGCAATCCGTCTGGCAGATGCTGAACGCGATACGCAGCCACGACGAACGCTTCGAAGGCATGCTCAACCGCCTCGAGATGGGAGATGCGGGCGATCGGATCTCGATCATCCCGCTGGCCGACTGGCGGCCCGCCTCCGACACCCCGGAAAGCGACGATCGGACGGCTTTGGACCCGGATGATCCGGAACAGAAATTGCCTCAGCAGCAACCGATCGTGTTCGAAGGCCTGCCTGAAGCGATCCGCACCCGCATTGTCGAGAAGTGCGGCAACCGCCGCTACTGGGCAGACTGGGCGGGCGACGTCGCCCGCATCGCCGGTGCCCACATCGGGCGAATACAGGCAATCGTCGATTCGGGCGAAGCCGAACAGGAAATATTCGACGAGTTCCTGACAGAACTCAGGGATGACATCAACCCCGAGGTTTCGAAGGAAGACGCCATCGAAATGCTCGCTCAGCACATGGTCACGCAGCCCGTTTTCGACGCACTGTTCGGGTCGGCGGCGGCAGCGCGGAGAAACACCGTAAGCCAGGGCATGCAGACCATCCTCGAAGTACTCAAGCCCACGGGGATCGATGCGGAAGCGGAGAGCCTGGATCCATTCTACGATTCCGTGCGCAGGCGGGTACAGGGCGCCACCTCTTCCGAGGCCAGACAGGCAATCGTGGTCGAACTCTACGACAAGTTCTTCCGCAAGGCCTTCAAAAGGGTCACCGACCGACTCGGCATCGTCTACACACCGGTCGAGGTCGTGGACTTCGTCCTGCGTTCGGTGCAGGATGTGCTGAGGGAGGAATTCGACAGTGCGTTCGGCGAGCCCGGCGTGCATGTCCTGGATCCCTTCACGGGGACAGGGACATTCATCACCAGGATGATGCAGTCGGGATTGCTGACGCCGGAACAGATACTCCGGAAATACGGGGGCGATGGGCAGGCGCCCGAATTCCACGCGAACGAGATTATCCTGCTGGCATACTACATCGCATCGGTGAACATCGAGACTGCGTTCCAGGGCGTGACGGAGGCTGATTACCGGCCATTCGAGGGAATCTGCCTGACCGACACATTTGCACTCAACGAGAACGACGACACGCTCCAGGCGCTCTTCCCCGACAACTCGGAGCGTCGCGCACGCCAGAAGGAACTGGATATTCGGGTCATCGTAGGCAATCCGCCCTGGTCCGTGGGCCAGCGGAGTTCGGCAGACAACAATCCCAATGCCAGCTACCCGCGTCTGGAGTCGCGAATTGCCCAGACCTATGCGGCAAGATCCCAAGGCACAAACAAGAACAGCCTCTATGACACCTACAAGATGGCAATCCGCTGGGCGTCGGACCGGATAGGAGACCGTGGGATCGTGGCGTTCGTCACAAACGGTTCCTGGATCGACGGCAATGTGGATGCGGGAATGCGCGCCTGCCTTGCTGAAGAGTTCGACACGATCCATGTGCTGAATCTGCGGGGCAATGCGCGAACCTCGGGCGATTTGCGTCGTGCGGAGGGTGACAATGTATTCGACCAGGGTTCTCGTGCGCCGGTAGCAATCACGATTCTGGTGCGCAACCCGAATGCCCGTCATGAAGGGTGTCGCATCCTGTATCGCGATATCGGCGATTACCTGAAACGCGAGCGGAAGCTGGAAATCCTGCAGGAAGCCGGATCAATCAGGGGGATCACCGACTGGCAGGAAATCAGCCCGGACCGGCACCATGACTGGATCAGGCAGCGCGACGAGACTTTCGGGCAGTTCCATCCGATGGGATCGAAGGAAGCCAAGGCTGGCAAGGTGGACAATGCAATCTTCAGGCTGTTCAGCAATGGCTACAAGACAGGACGTGACGCCTATGTCTACAGTTTTTCCCGCAAGACCTGCACAGACAATGCCCGCCGAATGGTGGACTGCTACAGGGAAGCACTGCAGGACTGGAACGAATCGGGGCAGAACGCCGATCAAATGGAAAGTATCGTTGAACGGTACAGCTCGCATGTCCGGTGGGACAGAGAACTGAAGAACAATATGCGCCGCCAGAAAGCGGTTTCCTTTTCAACAGACAATGTCTGGACAACCCAATATCGACCTTTCGTCAAGGAGCATTGTTATGTTGACTATCTGCTGGTGAGTAACAAGTATCAGCAGGACAGTATCTTTCCTGCGAATGACAGTCAGAACAGGGCGATCTGCGTTCCGGGAGTCGGTTCTGTCAAGCCCTTTTCGGCACTCATGGTGGATTGCATGCCGGATCTCCATTTCGTAGCTTTTGGCCAGTGCTTCCCTCGATACCGCCATGCGCGCCGGGAACAGATCCCCCTGCTGGCCGAAGAAGGCGAATGGGTGCTTGTCGACAACATTTCGGACAAGGCGCTTGCCGCCTTCCGCAGCCATTACAGGGATCCCCTGATCAGCAAGGATGCAATCTTCGATTATGTCTACGGAGTACTCCACGCACCGGATTTTCGGGACCGTTTCGCCGACGATCTTTCGAAATCCCTGCCGCGCATTCCCTTCGCCCGGGACTTTCATGCATTCGCCGAAGCCGGCTACCTGCTGGGCAGACTCCACCTGGGCTATGAGACCGGTCCGGAATTTCCACTCGCAATCGAGACTGCCGGCAAGCCGGAACGGAAAACCGGCCGGTTATTCGGGTCCAGGGCCATGCGTCTGGCAGGACAGGGAGATACCACCCTCATCGTGAACGACAGCTTGCGTCTGTCCGGGATTCCGGCCGCAGCGCATCGTTACGAAGTGAACGGACGCACACCGATAGACTGGTTCATCGACCGCTACCGTATCACGACGGACAGGAGAAGCGGCATCACCAATGACCCGAATGGATGGTTTCCCGACCAGGAAGGATTCGTTTCGGCAGTTCGGCGAATAGTCCATCTTTCAGTGGAAACGGTACGAATTGTCGACGCTCTTCCAGATGCGCTTGATATCTGAAACCCTGTTTCCAACCTGAGGGGCATCATAGACATGGCTGTTCCAGGAAAGCCTGGCCCGAAGAACTTGTCACCTGCTCCAGACGCATCTGCGGACGAAATACAACTCGGTCAGTCCTGAAAAATGGGCCCGGAACTGTCGATCTCCACGATCCCGCATTCGACCAGATACTCCGGCCTCTCCACACAAGCCTCCTGGCAATGTGGATCTGCGTGAAGCGGTTCAGGGACAGGTCTGGGATCCTTGCCTTGCCGCTACTCTCTGAACCCCGCCCCCCCGTGCTGTCAACACACAGGCGTGAATAATGGTGCAGACAGGGAGTGAGTGATTACCTATAATGCATGTTGATTGACACACCAGAATGATTTCAACATGTGGAGAAAGATGCCATGACGATCACTTTGACCTGGACTACCGTGATTGTGCTTGTTGCCTGCATGGGCGGGATTGTTACCATGACCATGTGGGCAGGAAGAGCAAACTCTGACAGAGACTCATTCAAGGAATTCATGAAGAAAATATCCATAGTTTTCAGCAAAGGGACGGGAACTTTCTTTCCCGCGACCGTCCGATTCCGAAGCATCCGGGGGGGGGGCAAGACCATGGATTGCCGGCGCATGGTCCTTAGTGTTGGCGTTGGCTGGCGCCGGTCAGGCAGCCTGGGCGGAAACCCAAGAAATTTCCTACACCTATGTCAGCCTGGAGCATGAATACTCGAATGTGCATGACGGTTCCCGTGGAGTGACCCTAGGCTTCTCATTCGAAGTCGCCGACCCCTTCCACGTTTTCGGGGGCTGGCAGGAAGCCAACCTGGACATCTTCCAGGGTCCGATTCCCGATATCGGCGGGTTGATGGGGCGCGTCGAGGGCGACCGCAAGAACTATCTGATCGGCGTGGGATACAAGCAACGCATAGGTCAGGGCAAGACGATGCAGTACCGCGTAGTCTACATCAATTCGGAAACGACGATCCGCACCACTGCCCCCGGCTTCCCCCACCCCATCCCGCCCAGAGTCGTGACGGATGATGGTCATTACCTTGAGATGGGCATACGGACCCTGCCCTGGCCCGGGTGGGAACTCGACGGCTTCGTGGCCAATTTCTCGGTCGGCCAATACGATTCATCCATGCTGTTCATCACGCTGGAACGCCGGGTTACCGAAAACCTCGGAATCAACCTCAGTTTCAAGAACGTGGAAGGGGACAACACCAGCGAGGACTGGATACTTGCCATGCGGTATCACTTGTGACACGGATGGATGGTTTCCCGGTCAGGAAGGGTTCGTTTCGACAGTTCGTCGGATGATCCATCTTTCAGTGGAAACGGTACGAATTGTCGACGCTCTTCCAGGTGCGCTTGATGTCTGAAACCCTGCTTCCAACCTGAGGGGCATCTATAAATATAGCTGTTCCGGGAAAGCCTGGCCCGACGAACTTGTCATCTGCTCCAGACACGTCTGCGGACGAAATACAACTCGGTCAGTCCTGAAAAATAGGCCCGGGACTGTTGATCGCCACGATCCTGCATTCGACCAGATACTCCGGCTTCTCCACACAAGCCTCCTGGCAATGTGCATCTGCGTGAATCGGTTCAGGGACAGGTCTGGGATCCTTGCCTTGCCGCCACTATCTGAATCCCAATCCCCCATGCTGTCAACACACAGGTGTGGATAATGGTGCAGACAGGGGGCGAGTAGTTACCTATAATGTATTACACCAGAATGATTTCAAACTGTGGAGAGAGGCCATGACGATTACCCTAACCTGGACTACCGGGATAGTGGTTGTTGCCTGTATAGGCATGCTTACTACTGTGGGTATGTGGATAGGAAGAGTAAATTCTGACAGGGACTCGTTCAGGGAATTCATGAAGAAAATCGAAAAGGAGATAAAGTCCATCAACAAGAAGCTAGAGAAAATATTTCTTCTCCTTCCGGAACCGATCGAAAGAACAACCAGTCCAATATCCTTAACGGACTATGGCAAGAAATTAGCCGGGAAAATTGGTGCATCAGAAATTTCCGACATGAAATTATCTGAAGTAACTATCCAAGTAAAAGGCTTTAATGCCTATCAAGTTCAAGAACATTGCTTTGCTTTTTCCAGAGGCGAATTACTTGAGCAGTTGAAGGATGAAAATCCAGATATATAACAAGATACACGATGTAGCCTTTAATGAAGGCATGGAAATAGAAAAACTTACACGAATTATAGCTTTAGAGTTAAGAGATAAAGTACTGTCAAGATTGAACAAGCATCCTTCTGAAATCGATCAGCACGATCCGGAATGATATTGCAATCAAATGAACCCCAGACCCTAACCCGGACATTGCATGAGTGCTGTGAAGCATTGGATATGTTAGCATGAAGGCACGGTCTTGTGGATCCGGATGATGTACGGGGATCTTATCCCCGGAAATGATCAATGAACCGCCACCAGCTCCCCATCGGCATCCAGAATTTCCGGAGAATCCGGGAGAAAGGCTGCTACTACGTGGACAAGACCGTCCATGTCAGGCGACTGGTCGACATGGGGGATTTCTACTTCCTGTCCCGTCCGCGGCGGTTCGGCAAGAGCCTGCTGGTCGATACCCTGCGGGAACTGTTCGAGGGCAACGAACCCCTGTTCCGGGGGCTTGACATCCATGACCACTGGGACTGGTCGGTCAGGCATCCGGTGGTTCGGCTCAGCTTCGGGGGGAAATACGACGAGCTAGGCAATCTCCATGGCAACATCATCAGCCAGTTGACGATGATCGAACAGAATGCCGGCCTGGACCCCCCGGCGGTGGGTTGCACGGGACCGGATCGTCTCCAGAATCTCCTGCATGGCCTCCATCGCGCCACTGGCAGGCAGGTGGTGGTGGTGGACGAATACGACAAGCCGATCCTGGATGTCATCGACAAGCCGGAAATGGCCCGGGCGAACCGGGACTACCTGCGGGGCTTCTACGGGATCATCAAGGACAGCGCCGAGCATGTGCGCTTCGTCTTCGTCACGGGTGTCAGCATGTTCTCCCGGGTGAGCCTGTTCTCCGGCCTCAACAATCTCCGGAACATCAGCCTCGATCCGGGATTCGCCACCATCTGCGGCTATACCGACACCGATCTGGATACCGTGTTCGCCCCGGAGCTTTCGGGCCTCGACCGCGACGAGATCCGGGCGTGGTACAACGGCTACCACTGGCTGGGAGAAGAGAAGCTCTACAATCCGTTCGACCTGCTGCTGCTGTTCCAGACCCGCAATTTCGAGGCTCACTGGTTCGAGACCGGTTCCCCGACCTTCCTGTTCCGGATGATGATGGAGCGGGAAGTCAGTCCCATGGAACTGGAGCACCGGAGCACGGAGGCCCGGCAGCTGTCGAAATTCGATGTCGGCAACATCGGCATCGACGCCCTGCTGTTCCAGACCGGCTACCTGACCATCACCGGGGAAGAAAGGCGGGGGCCGCGAACCCTGTACACGCTGGACTATCCGAACTTCGAGGTTCGGCAAAGTCTCAGCGACGGACTGCTGGAATACCTCACCGGTCCGGAGAACGATGTTGCGAACCAGGGCGACGAACTCGGCCGCCTGCTGGCGGACAACGACTTCGCGGACCGTATGCGGTCATTCTTCGCGGGGATTCCGTACCAGTGGCAGAGAACCAATGGCCCGGCGCGCTACAAGGCGTGGTACGCCGGGGTACTGTACGCCTGTTTCCGGACCATCGGGCTGGACATCCGGGTGGAGGATTCGTCGAGTCGGGGCCGGGCCGACATGGTGGTACTCCACGGCGGTCAGGTGTTCGTGTTGCGAGTTCAAGTTCAAGGTGGCCGACGGAGAAGATGGAAAGGATGCGGCCGCCCGACAGGCCATCGAACAGGTCCGGGAAAGAGGTTATGCCGACAAATACCGAGACCGGGGAGAGTCGATCCACCTGATCGACGTGGCCTTCAGCCGGGACAGAGGTCCGGCGACAGTGAAGGTGGTCCCAGGCTGAGTGGCGGCATTTCGGAGGGATCTGGTCATGACGCATGCGCGGAACCGCCCGCATCCGTTTCCGGGAAGGCGTGGGGTGCACGCCCCAGCGGGGAATTTTCGAATGCCTGCCTCCCGGACACCCGCACTTTTCGCGATCCCACCAACCCCTGCCCTGCCCGGAGCATGGTTGCCGGATTTTCAGTAATCGCGCCTTGAACTCGATTGAGAACGTCACCATGGGTGCGTGTCTGATCGATTTTCACCAGCACATCCGATGAAAGCACATGAGAATCCACAATGGCAGGAATTTCATCAGGCAGATCGAGAGGCACCCTGAACACTTTCATATGATTCACTATTCTTGCCGGGGCCTGTACGATGACAATGACGCTCTTTCGCCCTGCATCACATCCATTGCCATTACTCACTACGCGACGCAGCAGACGGTCAGTTTTTCCAACCATTCCATTGCAGAAGAACTCCACATTCCACGCAAGGACATTCAAGGTCGTTCTGATGAAGTGGAACTCCAGTTACTTCAGGAATTCCGCACTTTCATACATGATGGACAGGACAAATGCTGATTCACTGGCATATGCGAAATCCCGCCTGCGGTTTCGAGCATCTCGAACACCGCTATCGCGTTCCTGGCGGCAAGGACGCTTCCGTAATTCCCGTGGAACAGCGACCAGACCTGAACGACCTTCTGGCTGAACGTCATGGCATCGAATATGCGACCCATCCCAGATTGAAATCCCTGATGACATCGAGTGGTGGTATTCACCGGCATTTCCTCGGCGGTGAGGAAGAGGTTCAGGCTTTCAGGGAAAAGGAATTCATCCGAATGCACAATTCCACCCTTTACAAGACTGAACTTCTTCACCCTGCAATTCGGAAATTCCCGAAAGGTAATCTGCGCACCTCATCACGCGGATCAGGCGTTGCCCTGGACAGGATATTCGAAGACCGACTCGCGAAGTCCATGGTCATGATGCGCCGACAGGCAGGTCGGGGTAAAATCCGGCCGTGATCCGTTCATCCCGAACATGTGACCGACGTCTGCCCGCAGACTGACAAATTGGCCACCAGAAATGCAACCCACCGCGACCTGTACGGAATCCGACATCCGGCCGGTGCACACCGCCATCACGGATGGCGAACGCAATCCAGTCGAGTACGATGCCGCATACCGGGTATCGGGACGGAGGCTGGCATCCACCCTGCATGGGATATTCGAAAGACATGGACGGGACATCTGTCTGCTGCCGATATCGGCCGCATCGGCCGGGGGGGGTGTATTCCAGTGCCCCGCCCCGCCCGGCATGCAGACCATCGGGCTCGTCATCGAACCGGCGACAAACCCGGCCATACGGCTTGACTGCTCTCCCGGAATCACGGACATCGCGCTTGATGAAATCATCATCGACAGGAAACGTTCGGAAATTTGCGCAGGAGCCTCTGTCACCCTGGAACAGCTGAATCACGCACTGGCCGAAACCGTGGGCAGCCACTACCAGGTGCCCGGAGCGGATCTTACCAGCTACACCTACGCCCAGGTCGGATCAACCTTCATGACAGGCGGAATGGGGCCGCAACGCCGCTATTTCAGTGATAGCGTGTCCGAAATCGCGCTTCATGACGGAAACAACCTGATGCCGCTCGGCGAACCGGCCCTCCGGGGATATGCGGGCACCTACGGGTGGAGCGGGATCGTTGCGGCCGTGCGATGCGGCTACCACGAGTTCCCCGAACACGAGATTGCCTTTGCCATGCCCGTCAGGAACCATCCTCATGAACTCGCGCGACTGCTTGATGCCCTGGGCAATCTGTGTTTCCCCTGCCCGGAAACGCGGCAGATGAGAAACCGGTCGGGAGGGCGTGACCTGATTCTCGGCCTGGAACATCTTACCGTCGATTCCATGCAACCGCTCCTGGATACGGTGGACAACGAGGAATCGCGGAGAGCTTCCGGATTGATTCAGGCATGCAGGCGTGCAAACGCCGATGGCATCATGTTCGTCAATGGATACAGTGACAACCCGATCGACAGGTTTCTTGAAGGACTGGTGGATCATCCCGACTCTTCGGAACCGGCCCTGGCCGGCATCAGCCTGGACAATGCAGAAGTATTCAGCGATCCCAGGCAGATGCGATCATTGAGGGAGGCCGTACCCTTTGCTGCCAGAACCCGGGAGCCCCAGGGAGCATTCCGCTACAAGAACCACACGGACGCAACCATCAGGCTCAATCCCGACCGTATCGAACAGGCGATGACCAGCCTGTGGGAAGCCAATCAACGCTATGTCGCACGGATTGAATCCTTCATTGATCAGGATCCGCTTCTTGAAGGAGATATCCTGGTCTACGGCCACATGAACCCTTGCGGGGTGGACCCGCATAACCGGTTGACACTCGTCTCCGACGACTCCCGGTGCATGGACGCCGCAGTCCGGACCGCCAACGACCTGCGGGCGGCTTTTTATCGCGACCTCGGTCGAGTATGCGAACAAACCGGTTCCGTGTTCGTCGGCGGGGAGAAGGGAGCCGACTCCGAGAAGGGCCTGATTGAAGCGTTTGGAGGGCTTGGGCAACTGCCTGCGGATATCAAGGACAGGATCAGATATCAATCCGCAGCAGTCAGTAGCGCTTCGTCGTGTTTCAACTGGCGCGCACCGACGCCGTATCGGGGAAATGCCCGGATTCAGCACTGAGACGAGGCTTGCAAATGGAAATCTGATTTTCCCGGAAATTCCTGTCTCCCGGAATTTTCTTTCCGCAACCGTTTCCCCAGGATGCATAATCGACGGGTCATGGGCCACATGCCAATGTGCGGTTCCAGCTTCCGTCATCAGGCTTGCTCCCATGCTTCGTTCAGCGCCTGGACGAACTCCCCGACTCCGGCCGGATCCACGCCGCCGAAAACCATCTTCTTCCCGTGCATGAGCGGGATTTCCATCGCGCTTCGGAACAGCCGCTTCCGGACGCCGGACAGCCCGGCAATTTCCATGAAAGGGATACTGGCGGGCCGTCGGGTTTCAGTTGCCCGCAGGGCAGCAGGGCTCCCGGCGTCAGCTTCCAGACCCTTCCTGTTGTCTGCGGAAAACGCAAACAGAATCCTGCAGAAGGCTCTGCGCTCTATCTTCATGCGCCGAAATATCGGGATTCGCCGATGAAAATCCGGAAAAGGTTCGATGTGATATCGAAACGACCGCCGCTTCCGCAGAGGTCAGATCGAATCAAGGTTCTTCCTCACGATCCGGTCATAGACCGGCTCCATCATGTCAATGAAGGATTTGTCATGGTCCCAGAATCCCGGGAAGTCACCTCCTTTCCTGATCAGGGGGACGGAAGCGGCAGGGTCATCCGGCAAATCGTCCACCTCGGGAAGCGGCTCCTCGCCCTGCCAGAAGAATTTCAGATCGGCATGCTGCACGGGTTCCCGGACCGGAACCGGATAGCGGCAGTCATGGTACTCCGGTTCGAAGTCCCGGGTTTCCATCCGGTCGATCAGGGCCTGCCCCAGATCGGAAGCGGCCAGGGTCTGGCGGAGCCTGTCGAACCGCAGGCCCCGCAACTGGAACAGGAGGAAGGGATCCCGATCCAGCAGCGAGGCGATCCGGTAGTAGACCCCGGCGACATGCTTGCAGGGAGAGGCATGATCGGGACAGGAGCATTCGCTGACGATGTCCGAAGGCCTGCCCGGCAGTAACCGGAGGTTCCGCGCGGAGAAAATGCGCTCGATGTCGGTCGGCATTTCATTGAGCAGCAACTGCGACATGATCGCGGCGTTCCGGGTCATGTCGTTCGTGATGCCCTTCCACTGCCTTGCGGAAAACCGGCGGAGCGACACCGTGACCCTGTACCGGGGCTCCTTGTAGACCCCGAAATAGGCATTGACGTTGCCCCGGACCCTGGCTCTGACGGCATGGTCGTCGATGTCGAACTCCAGCAGGCGGCCCGGACCCGAATAGGCCCCTCCGCGCCTGAGCCGTCCGGGGTCCATGCAGGTGGACAGGACGTCGAGGAACCTCTCTCCCCACCAGGTGCGCACCCTGCCTGTCATCATGCGGCCTCGAGAATGGCCTGGCGGTTGAGGGAGATCAGCTGCCGGAACTGCCCGTCGTCCAGTTCGGTCAGCCAGTTCTCGTCGGCGCCGACAATGCTCTCGGCCAGCGCCTGCTTGTCCTCGATCATGGCATCGATCCGTTCCTCCAGCGTCCCCAGGGTGACCATCTTGTGGACGAACACGGGGTTCTTCTGTCCGATCCGGTAGGCCCGGTCGGTGGCCTGGTTTTCCACGGCGGGATTCCACCACCGGTCGAAATGGAAGACATGGCTGGCCCGTGTCAGGGTGATGCCGGTCCCGCCGGCCTTCAGCGACAGGATGAATATGCCCGCGGGGGTTTCAGGGTCCTGGAACCTCTCGATCATCCGCTGGCGGCTCTGTCGGCTGGTCCCGCCATGCAGGTAATGCACGGGGCAGCGGTGTGTCTCGCGCAGGAAACGTTCGAGCCGCTCGCCCAGTTCGGTGAACTGCGTGAAGACCAGCATGCCGGCCGATTCCCCGAGCGCCTCCTCGACCATTTCGCTGAGGCGCGCCAGCTTGTGCGAACGGTTTTGGCCGAACGGGCTGCCATCCTGCAGGAACTGGGCCGGATGATTGCAGATCTGCTTCAGCCTGGTCAGGGTGGTCAGGATCAGCCCCCTGCGCTCCATTCCGTCCACCGCGCCAATCTGTTCCTCCACTGCGTCCACGGTGGCCTGGTAGAGCGAAGCCTGCTCCCTCGTCAGGTTGCAGTAGACCTTCTGCTCGACCTTTTCGGGCAGGTCGCTGATGATCTCCCGGTCGGTCTTCATCCGCCGGAGGATGAACGGATGCACCAGATTCTGCAACTGCCGGGCTCTGGCGGAATTGCGGTCCCGCTGGACGGGCAGCTCGTAGGCTTTCCTGAACTGGCTCCGGTTGCCGAGGTAGCCCGGATTCAGGAAGTTGAACACCGACCAGAGGTCCATCAGGCGGTTTTCGACCGGGGTTCCGGTGAGGGCCAGCCGGTGGGCGGCCCCGAGGGAGCAGACCGCCCTTGTCTGGGCGGCCTGCGGGTTCTTGATGTTCTGCGCCTCGTCCACGACGATACGGCGCCATTGCTGCCGCTTGAGCAATGTGCAGTCCTTGCGGGCGATGGTGAACGACGTGATCAGGATATCGTTCTCCCGGCAACGCCGCTTCAGTTCGCCCGCAGTGGCGACCCGGTCGCCGCCGTGATGGATCACGCAGTCCAGTTGCGGCGCGAACTTCCCGATCTCCCTTTGCCAGTTGCCCAGTACCGAGGTGGGCGCGATCAGGAGGGTCGGGAGAAGTTTCGGGTTCCTTCCCGTCCCGGCGCCTTCACGCTCGTGCAGCAGCAGGGCGATCACCTGGATGGTCTTGCCGAGGCCCATGTCGTCCGCCAGGCAGGGGTTCAGGCCCAGCGTCTCCATGGTGGACAGCCAGGACAGGCCCTGCCTCTGGTAGGGCCTCAGTTCACCCCTGAGCCCGCCGGGATCGTCCATGGGTTCGATATCCCGTTTCCGCTCCAGGCGCGCCAGGATATCGTCCAGCACCTCGTCGAAGACGAATTCGGTTGTTTCCCCGTCGGCCTCGGAGATTTCCTTGAGCATCCCGCTGATGGAGATGGCATGGCTCCCCTGGCCGTCTTCCTGTTGCCGCCACAATTCCAGCGTCCGGACCATCTGGTCCCTGTCCAGTTCCATCCATTCCCCCCGGAACCGCACCAGGGGCGATTTGGCGTTGACCAGTTCCCGCCATTCTTCCGGAGTGACGGTTTCCCCGCCCACGGACAGTTCATAGCGGAACTGCACCACCGAATCCAGTCCGAAGTAGCCGGAGGGCTGCGCCGGCCCGGACTTGCCGGAGTTCCCCGGCCGGCCTGACGCATTGATCCGGATGCGCGCCCGCTGCCGGCCTCTGGGGGTCCACCAACTGGGCAGGAGAACCCTGAATCCGGCGGCTTCGAGTACGGGAGCATCGTTCCCGAGAAACCGGTAGGCGGTTTCCAGATCCATTTCCAGCCCTGCGGGGCGGGATGTCTCCATGCCCTCCCACAGCAACGGGCACATGCGAGCAGCATGGCCCAGGGAGACCAGCAGGTTCCGCTCGAACCGGCCGCCGAAGTACTTCAGCCATTCGGCCTGCCGGCCCTTCGGCAGTTCCCACCAGTCCTTCAGGAGAACCTGAAGCGAGGGGTCGTGGGCGGCCGAGACCAGGAAGTCGAGACGCCAGCCGTCTTCGGCAGGGTCGTCGGGCTGGCTCAGGCGGACTCCCAGCACGAAGCCGGTATTGTCTTGCGTCTTGCCGGGCGAATCGGAAACCGGGCGGACATTCACCGATTCCTGCCATGCGCGCCATTTCTTCCAGTCCTCGATCCCGGGCTTGCCGGCAGCTGTTTCCGCTTCCATGGAATCGGGGTGTCCGGGATGGGCGAGCGCGGGCCAGGGCCAGTTTCCGTTGAACCGCCTGATTTCCGACGCAGTGACCCGGGCATCCATGACCAGCCGGTCCAGCTGCTGCTCGGAGAAGTGCCGCAGCAGATCCGTCGCCGACAGGCACTCCAGCGGAGCGGTCCCGCGGTTTTTCGGTCCTTTCGACCCCTTCCGTTTCTTCGGGTCTTCCGGCTTCTGACCGTAAACGGCCCTGCAGACGCCCGGCATCGAGCGGGCAAACTCCTCCAGGGTGCTTTCATACCTTCCCGAAGCCGGCGACCAGCCGCTGACGATCCGTAGCCCTGCGCCCTTGCGGGCTGGCTGATGGCACTTCATCACCGGCAGGAACTGGCGTCCGGCCACCATGTTGCGGAAAAACCGGGCATATCGGATCCAGAACCGGATATCGCTTCCCGGATGGAACCCGGGCCGGCCGGAAAGGGCGGCGTACCGGAGTTCCTTCAGGAATAGCAGCGGCCGGGCAATGGAAAGGCCCTGGATTTCCGAATCGCGCCATTCGTAACCGTCCGCATCCTCCGGCGGGAATGCGCCGGACAACCGTGCCATCTCGATACTCGGCAGGGGTGACGTTCCAGTTCCATTGCACGGCAGGCTTGCATGGAGGGTCGTCGGCTCCGGATTCAGGCGATCAATGACCGCCCTTGCGAACATCAGTCCGGATGAGAGGAACCCGAGCAGTTCGCCGGAGTCCGAAAGATGGCCGGGATGCGGCCTGGCCTTGCGCCGCGTGGCGAGCCGGCTCCCGGAAGGGGGCGCCTCCACCCAGAAGACGAACGTTCCGTGGTTGTCGAAATCGAGGCTGTCGCCGGGAACCCAGGTGCCATGCCCGACATGGATAGCGGTTGAAACGAGGGCGTTCAAGGAGTTTCTGGTTGCTTTGTTCAGGCCTGCCCGGATGTCGATTGTTGCGGTTGCAGGACGGGGCATGGGTCCGCCTGCCGGTGCGTTCGTGATCTTATCACGAACGGGCCAGATATCAGCGAAGCCGAAAACCGACTGCAATCTGGCAGACATTCAACTGCCCCGGTAGTCCGGGCGAAACCGGATTCCTGTCCATCCGTCTCAAGCCCTGCACGGATCAGACAGGTCGGACCTGCCCGATCATTGGTCAATGCGCCCTGCAGCCCACGGCAAACAGTCGGTGATCCAGGATACCAGGCAATCCCGGGGTCCGGGAACCGGTTGCGGAGTCGATGGAGACGTCACGACCATCCCACCGACCCGCCAGCGGGTGGTTATCGGCGACGACCTCGAAGCACCCCTGCGGAAGCTTGAGGAAGGCGGCGCCGGCGTCCGCGCCGGACCGGCTGAAGGGCCCGCGCTCTTCCCCGGTGTCCAGATTCACCACGCTGCAGGCGAGTTCCCAGACGGGCATCCCGCAGAAATACCCGGCCATGAAGAGTGGTTTCCGGCCACCCGATCTGGACCCATTGAACAAGGGCATCTGGATCAGTGTGCAAGTAGACACCATGGTTCAAGTTGGTTATGCTTGTAATCATATACATGAAGAGCCACGGGGAATCCGCGAACATGTCGGGGATGTCCATTGCTTTCTTGTTTTCAATTCCTTTACATGAACCCCTGAAAAAACGATTTACGGAGTCGCATCATGAGTTTCAACAAAACAATTTGCGCTGCATCGGTCGCAGCTGTCATGTCTGGAGCGGTCCAGGCAGCCGATGAAGTCAATGTTGCCTTTTTCCTTGAATGGGCAACCCCCAACCAGATAGCCAAGGTTGAACAGGTCTATGACGACGCGCTTGGCGTTCCGGTGAACTGGACCAATTTTGATGCGGGAACCCAGATGACGGAAGCCATGCTTGCCGGCGACATCGACATCTCCTACAGTCAGGGCCTTGCGCCGTTCATCAACGCAGTCAATGCGAATGCGCCGATCAAGCTGGTTTCCATCGCTGTCCAGTATCCGGCCAACGATTGCGTGGTTCGCAATGGCGAGGGCATTGACAAGTCAAACGCTTCCGAACTTGAGGGCAAGTCCGTAGCCGTTCCGCTTGCAACCATGGCGGATTACAGCTTCCGCATGATGATGCGTGCACTTGACGTGGATGTGAACAAGATCAATGTAGTGGATCAGGTTCCTGCCGATGCCGCTGTTTCACTTACGGATGGGGCAGTAACAATGGCCTGTGGATTCGGAGCGGATTCAATGGCGAAGATGTATGAAGCGGGCGAACCCCTGATGAGCCCGGCAGACAAGGAAGCCGCAGGCATCATCAGTTTCGACGTGGTATCGGTAACCGAGAAGTTTGCACAGGAAAACCCCAACATGGTGAAGACCTTTCTCACGGTAACCAACGAAGCGAACATGATGTTCGCCTCGGACCAGTCCAAGATTGATGTCATAGCAAAGGATGCAGGGCTTTCAGTCGAGTCCGCCCAGAATCAGATGGCCGAGATGTATTTTCCGACTCACGACGAGCAGATGAGCAAGTACTTCAATGAAGGGGGGCTTGCCAGTGTCGCCATCGGTGTGGTTGGTGGAGCATTCGCAACTGCGGAAAATCCGGCCCTGGACGACTACAGCGCGGTTATCGATACATCGTTCATGGAGTGATCCGCGGATTCGTGAATCAGGCTGCCGTACCGCCTGATTCGTGCTGACAACCATCGGAAAAAGGCAGGCCGGGACTGTTACAGACCCGGACCTGCCTTTTTTCATTCAACCTGTGCAACACCCGTCATGAGTGACCTGGTCTCGGATGAACTGAACATGGTGTTCAGGATGCCTGATGGCGGTGAGGTTCATGCGCTCAAG
>JAJDVC010000219.1 GCA_022826305.1 Gammaproteobacteria bacterium
CCTCTTCAGCAGCGGCGCGGCATGCGAGAACACGCCCGAGGCGGACACTTCCCGCTCCCGTCCGCTCCATGACACGCCGCCCACCGAGATATCCCGATCCGAGATATCCCGATCCGGGATCTCCCGAAGCATCTGCCGGCCACGCTCCAGAAGATCCCCCAGCACCCCGGAAATGGATCCCGATGTCCTCTCCCGGAGACGCGCGCTTTCCGCATTGGCCGCATCCACCACCTTCCTGATCACCCGGTCGGCGTGCCGCAAGGCATCCGGATCCATGGCCACCGCCACCCAGGGCGCCTCGGGGGTCGAATGACGCCGCACCGCCTCCATGCACTCCGCCATCAGCGCCGACTTGCCGGCGCCCGGCGCGCCCTGGAAGATCATCGTGCCGCCGCCCACGATCCCTTCGCCGAGGCTCGTGACGGCGGAACGGTACACTCCGTACTCCGCATCTCTCCCCCGGAAGAACGGTTCGCGGCCCGCCTCGGAACGGTCCGTGCGCCTCAGCCAGATTTCCAGCGGCAACGGCTCCGCTGCTGGCGGCTTCGGAAAGGGCATCTCGTTCATGAGGAATATCTTACCCCAACATGGGCGGCCCATGCGGAAAATCGTCATGAGCGGCGTCCTCGGGCAGGGAGATGGCATTACCACTTCTCAGTGGCAAGGGGCAGTGAACTGATATCCTGTTCTGCAGGATTTGCCTGGTTCAGCTATTTGTCTGTTGAGTTGAAGTGGCTCACCCTTGTCCATTAAAGTATGTAATCTCCCTTTGATGAATCGCCTGATTGGGAATGCATGCAGGCGTGATGCCGGTCCATGAGGATACGCATGAAAATTCGCCGGTTCTGTTCTGACAATCGCGTGCTGTTGCAACAATGAAGCCTGAGACGATGGCGGGAGCGGTTCGACCTGTCCGGGGGAATTCACACTCCAGGAATCTGGCCCTGGGAATAGGCTGTTCCCTGGTCAGCATGATCATGTTCAGTCTCCTGGACGCCAGCATCAAGTGGCTCGGTGCCCGCTATCCCGTTCATCAGATCATGTTTTTCCGCTGTTTGCTTGCGTTCGTCCCGCTGCTGGTCTTCATGCGGTATGCCGGCGGGTTCGCGGCGCTCAAGACCCGCCAGCCTGGGTTGCAGGCCCTTCGTTCGACATTCGGGCTGTTTGCCATGGGCGCCGCATTCTACGGATTTACCGTCCTGCCGCTTGCCGATGCATCAGCGGTTTTCTATACGGCACCCCTGATTGCGATTGCTTTCTCCGTGCCGATCCTGGGGGAGCATGTCGGGCCTCACAGGTGGGTAGCAGTGGCACTTGGGCTGGTCGGCGTCCTCATCATTACACGACCGGGAGGTTCCGTATTCAATCCGGGCGGACTCGCCATGTTCCTGGCGGCGATTCTCATCGGGGTCAACAGCAACCTCATCAGGATACTGGGCACAACGGATACCGCCGTTGCGACAACATTCTACTTTACGCTGAGCAGCACGGTGCTGACTGCGTGTTCACTGCATGTGCTGGGCTGGGTGTCGCCGTCAGGACTCGACTGGGTGTGGCTGTGTTGCGTGGGATTCCTTGGGGGTACTGCACAGTACATGCTTGCCCTCAGTTTCCGCTATGCGGAAGTGGGGATCGTCTCGCCCTTCAAGTACCTGTCGATCGTGATAGGCGGTATACTCGGTTTCGTGTTCTGGTCCGAGATTCCGGATATCGTCAGCATGGCGGGCATGTTGCTGATCATCGCTTGCGGGTTATACTCCATCTACAGGGAGACGCTTGCCGCCAGGACGCTGGACCGTCATGAAGGCAGGGCGGACATGCAACAGCACAGAACCCCGTTTGAGGAGTCAGGCAAATGACCGGACCTGCACCGGTAGAAGATGCAATCAGAAACAGGCTCGGGCAACTTGATCCGGTTCATCTGGAGGTGCTCAACGAGAGCTTCCGCCACAATGTGCCGAAGAACTCGGAATCCCATTTCAGGGTGGTCGTCGTTTCGGAAGCGTTCCGGGGGAAATCCCTGGTGACGCGGCACCGCATGGTAAACGCCGGATTGCAGGAACAGCTTGCAGGACCGGTTCACGCCCTGGCGATCCATGCGATGACACCAGAGGAGTGGTTCGAGAAGGGCGGAGAGGTTTCCGGTTCTCCGGAATGCCTGGGCGGTACCGGGCTTTAGCCGACCTTGAGCAGGCACGGGAAAGATACATAGGGGTTGCGCAATGGGCTGGTGGGGGACGCTTATCGGAGGGGCCGTGGGATTCATGCTCGGCGGCCCGCTCGGCGCCCTGCTCGGCGCCTCGCTCGGCCAGCACTTCGGCCAGGGGGCTGCCCGGCGGTCCGGGACGCAATATCTGCCTGGCGACCAGGAGCGGGTACAGGCGGCGTTCTTCGCGGCCACCTTTGCGGTCATGGGGCATATCGCAAAGGCCGATGGCAGGGTGACCGGCAAGGAGATCTCCCTGGCGGAAACCCTCATGAGGCAGATGGACCTGGACGACCGGCAACGCCGGATTGCGCGTCGACTTTTCAACGAGGGCAAGCAGCCGGACTTCGTGCTCGATGATGTGCTGCAGCAATTCCGCAACGAGTGCCACCGCAGGACAAACCTGCTTCGGGTCTTTCTGGAAATTCAGGTGCAGGCAGCCCTGATCGACGGCACGCTTGATCCGAACGAGCACCATGTTCTCATGGACATCACCCGGGATCTCGGATTCGGTGACCACGAACTCAGACGGATTATCGACGGGTTTGCGGCTTCCCGGTCCGGTGGAGAGTCCAGCCGGGCCGATGCGCCGGATCCCTACAAGGTCCTGGGCGTAGCCCCCGGGACGCCATTGCCGGAGATCAGGAAGGCCTACAGGAGGCTGCTGAGCCAGCATCATCCTGACAAGCTGGTCTCGAAGGGGCTTCCCGATGAAATGATCAGGCTTGCGAACCGCAGGACTCATGAGATCCGGGAAGCGTGGCAGGAACTGAAGGCGCGCCACCAGCCCGGCTAGCCCGCGACGGCGCTCGACAACGCATCCGGTCCGCCGGCCTGGATCACGGGGCACTCCACACCGACATCAGCCCGGGTTGCGGGCCGGCCTGTCCCGATACGCTGGAAATGCGCCATCCCGGCAAGACAGCATTCAAAAACAACTGATCCGGATGACTTTTTGTTGTATCATCGCGCCCGCCGGGAAATGCCGGACCGACCGTACCGCTTTATCCGAACCTGTCACCAGAATCATATCCAGATCATCATGACCAATCTGACCAGATACAGAAACATTGGAATCTTCGCACATGTCGACGCCGGCAAGACGACGACCACCGAACGCATCCTGAGCCTGACCGGCAAGATACACCGGATCGGCGAGGTTCACGACGGAGAGGCCACAACCGATTTCATGGATCAGGAAAGGGAACGCGGCATCACCATCCAGTCTGCGGCAACCAGTGCATTCTGGAATGATCACAGGCTCAACATCATCGATACCCCGGGTCACGTGGACTTCACGATCGAGGTATACCGTTCGCTCAAGGTGCTTGACGGAGGGGTTGGCGTGTTCTGCGGATCGGGAGGCGTGGAGCCCCAGTCCGAGACGAACTGGCGCTATGCCAATGACTCGGAAGTCGCGCGGATAATCTTCGTCAACAAGCTGGACCGGATCGGTGCGGATTTCTACCGTGTGGTCGAGCAGATAAGGACGGTACTCGGTGCCAATCCCCTGGTCATGACACTGCCGATCGGCATCGAGGACAATTTCACCGGTGTCGTGGACCTGCTGACCCGCAGGGCCTGGATATGGGACGGTTCCGGCGACCCCCAGAACTATCGCATCGAGGATGTTCCCCCCGACATGGCCGGGAAGGTGGATCAGTACCGTCAGGAACTCGTTGAAACGGCACTCGAACATGACGACGAAGCCATGGAACAGTATCTGGAAGGAAATGAGCCGGATATCGAGACCATCAAGGCCTGTATCCGCAAGGGCACCATCAGCCTGGATTTCTTCCCGACATACTGCGGTTCGGCCTTCAAGAACAAGGGCATCCAGCTGATCCTGGACGCCGTGGTCGACTTCCTGCCGAATCCTGCCGAGGTCGAACCGCAGCCGGAGACCGACATAGAGGGCAATGAAACCGGGGCAAGGGCGCTTGTCGATCCGGACTATCCACTGCGCGCCCTGGCCTTCAAGATCATGGATGACCGCTACGGTGCCCTGACTTTCCTGCGCCTGTATTCCGGAAAGCTGGGCAAGGGTTCGACAGTGCTGAATACCGCGGCCGGAAAGACCGAACGCATCGGACGCATCGTCGAGATGCATGCGGATTCCAGGAAGGAACTCAGCAGTGCGCAGGCGGGTGATATTGTTGCCGTTCTCGGCATGAAAACCGTCAAGACGGGGCATACGCTATGTGACCCGGATCATCCGGCCACGCTGGAACCCATGGTGTTCCCGGATCCGGTCATTTCAATGTCCGTGGCGCCGAAGGACAAGGGCATCTCGGAAAAGCTGGGTGTGGCCCTGGGGAAAATGGTCGCTGAAGACCCCTCTTTTCACGTTACCACGGACCAGGACAGCGGAGAAACGATTCTCCAGGGCATGGGTGAACTGCACCTGGACATCAAGATCGACCTGCTGCGCCGCACTCATGGCGTGGATGTCGAGGTAGGCAAGCCGCAGGTGGCTTATCGCGAAACCATAACCCGGAGCGTCGAGGATACCTATACGCACAAGAAGCAGACAGGAGGAGCTGGTCAGTTCGGCAAGATCGACTACATCATCGAGCCTGGCGAGACGGGATCCGGGTATTCCTTCGAATCAAGGGTTACGGGCGGAAATATTCCACGCGAGTTCTGGCCGGCGATTGACAAGGGGTTCAGGGAATGCATGGACTCCGGCGTTCTCGCCGGTTATCCGTGCATCGATGTCAGGGTTACCTTGATGGACGGGGCCTACCATGCGGTGGATTCCTCGGCAGTGGCCTTCGAACTTGCCGCCAGGGCAGCATATCGCCAGTCAATGGGAAAGGCCGGACCACAACTGCTTGAACCCATCATGAACGTTGACGTATTCACGCCGGACATCAACGTGGGCGATGTGATCGGTGATCTGAATCGTCGGCGGGGCATGATCAAGTCACAGGAATCGGCGCCTGCCGGGGTTCGCATCAAGGGAGAGGTTCCCCTCTCCGACATGTTCGGCTACATTGGCGATCTGCGCACCCTGACTTCCGGCCGAGGACAGTTTTCCATGGAGTTTTCACATTACAGTCCCTGCCCCAGGAATGTGGCCGACGAGGTTATCCGGGAAACCCGTGAACGCAACGCCGCCTGACAACATGCGCCCGGCTGCGGCAGAGACGAACTGAACCGGTTCCGATTCCCGGGGCACACGCTCAGGCAAGGAGACGACAGAAGCTCCGAAGTTCCGCCGAAGCGATACAGTCAGGAGCAGGCGGCGCGCAGGCTGCGGACATCGGCTTTCGCGGCCTCCAGCAGGAGCATGGAATCGGCCCCCGAGATCACCAGCTGATGCCCGGAGCGGAACAGGGTCTGTGCATTCCAGCCGGGGAAGGGGATGGTGCCGAGAAATTTTCCGGCGCTTCCGGCGGCGCGCCCGATTCGCTCGAAAGCGTCCCTGAACGAATCCGTCGTGTAATTCCCCAATTCGCCAAGTGTGCCGGACAGGTCGTTGGGCCCGATGAAAAGCATGTCGATGCCGTCAACTGCCGCTATCCGGTCAATTGCGTTCACGGCCTCGAGGGATTCGATCTGTATGATCAGCAGAAATTCCCTTTCCATGAAGTCAAGATAGTCCGGTATCCGGGTGCCGTACGCCGATCCCCGGACAATGGCCGGCGCCGCTCCGCGATATCCGGCAGGACCGTAACGGCAGGCCGCTACCACATGTTCGGCCTCTTCGACGCTCCTGACATCCGGCACCATGATTCCCTCGGGCCCGGTATCGAGTGCGCGCTTGATGTCGGTTGTACTGCTGGAACTGGTGCGCAGCAGGGCAGTGCATCCGGGCTCACGTTCCGGCAACGCGATGGCCTGCATCATCTGGATGCCCTGATAACAGGACCCCGGGCCATGCTCGAGATCGATCAGTGCCGTGTCATACCCGCTCAGGGCGACGATTTCGGCAGCAATGGGGCTGAACATTTCAAGCCAGCAGCCATTCAGTTTCTCACCATCCCTCAGGCGTTGCTTGATTCTCGTATTGGAAATCATGGCCGGATTGTCTCGTATCCTTCCCGGATCCTGCAACCCCTGCCCGGCTTGTGCCGGTCCAGCTTCGGACCTGTCGTCGAATTCCTTCGACCATGTTGACGTTCCCCGATTTGCAGTCTGATCGTACAGGCAATGAAGTCCATCAAAAACCGGACTTCGGGTTTTTGTGGTCACCCATGACGCCAGCATTGTGGTCAACGGCGATTCCGAAATGGTGCGCTGTCCGGAAATGGCGACAGGACAGTCGCATCTGGAGTCGGGTAGACTCCAGTCCGAATCCGCAAGAAAACATGCTTGTGAAGGATGGAAGGTGATCGCAAGGACTTCGAACAACGCTACAGGCGCATTCATCTGGAGAATTGATCATGCTCACTACTGCACAGATCATGGAAAAGATAAAAGCCGGGGAAAGTTCGGAGGTCGAATTTGAGGAGGTTCGAACGAGCGGCATGAAGGTTGTGGTCCCCTATCGTCAGGGTCTGTCGGATGAACTGGCCGCGTTTGCAAATCAATCCGGTGGAATCGTCATTTTCGGCATTGCTGACAATACGCAACAAATTGTCGGTGTCAGCCCATCGGGCATCCAACCTCTGGTCAGCTACATCAGCGAAATCTGTCATGATTCCGTTGATCCTCCCATTGTCGACTTTCATGTCGATATTGTTCGGGTGATGGATGAAGCAGGCGATGAAAGACGTCTGGTCTATGTGCAGGTCGGGAAAAGTCTCTGGCTTCACAAGAGTGGACGCGGTTATTTCCATCGACACGGAAACAGCAAGAGGGAAATGAGCACCGAACACGTTTTGCGGGTAGGCCAAAATCGTTCACAGGCACGCATCGTGTTTTTCGATGAGCAGGCTGTGCCCAATACCGGTCGGAACACCCTGCAGACGGATCTGTACATGCGGTTCGTCGCCGACGACAAGCCATCATCCCTGTGCCAACGTCGATTGCTGGTATTGCATGACGATGGTCTTCATGCAACGGTTGCCGGGATCCTGATGTGCAGTCGAGCGCCTGATCGACATCTTTTCAACAGCTACATTCAGGCGGTTTTCTACAGGGGGAAAATCAGGGATGCCAACTATCAGATTGATGCGAAGGACATTTGCGGACCGCTGGACGAGCAGGTCCTGGGCGCCTGCAGATTTGTCAATCAGCACGACCGTCTTTCGGCGAGAAAGGATATTGGTCGGGAGGAAAGATCGCAGTACAGCATGAGAGCGGTATTCGAGGCACTGGTGAATGCAGTCGTGCACAGAGACTATTCCATACACGGTTCCAGAATTCGCCTGTTCATGTTTTCCGATCGACTTGAGATACATTCTCCCGGAGTGCTTGCAGGCACGCTGACGATCGAAAGTCTGATCGACAACCAGTTCACACGCAATGAACTGCTGTCACGTCTGCTTTCCGAAGTATCGATCGACGACGGGATCGGGGAGACAGTGAACCGAAGATATTTTCTCGAGCGAAGGGGCGAAGGTGTGGGCATCATCTTCCGCGAGAGTGAGGGTCTGAGTGGGCGAAGACCAGTTTATGAACTGTCCGGCGGGGAATTGAAACTCACCATTCATGCGGCAGAGAGACTCCGCAGTCCGTGAATCGGCAGATCGCCCATGTGGCCGCCAGGCTGGCGCACTGAATGCACCGCCAGTAACGGTCAGGATGACGGATTCGATCAGGAACTGGCTGCCGATGCCCCCCTGCCGCGCATCGTGTCCGCGACTTCCGCACCGACGACGGACCGCGCCTTCGCAGTATGAAGGCATCCTGGATCTGAACGGCATGTGAACTCGGTGAGGGATTGATTCTTGTCGATGGTGAAGTCCGTGCTTCACCCCTTGCGGTGCAAGCTGCGAACCGGTATCTTCGGTTTCGGTGTCACAGGGCCTGCCAGTCGTCTGTTGGTCAGGACTGGCGGGATGCGGGATTTTCGATACAGACCGGATCTGGCGCGATATCCGTCCGTTCTGCTGTTCCTGTTGCCGGAGATTCGAATTGGAGGTGGTTAAGGATGGGCCAGACAACTGAAAGGTTCTCGAGACTTTCCATCAGTGAGGATGAGTGGGCAGCGCGACAGGAACTTTCCTGCTGCTACAGGGCATTTGTTCACTATGGCTGGACGGACCTGATCTTCACGCATCTCAGCGTCAGGGTTCCGGATGCCGCGGACCAGTATCTGATCAATCCATATGGCCTGCTGTTCCACGAGATTACCGCCAGCAGCCTCATCAAGGTGGATTTTGACGGAAAAGTGCTTTCAGGAGACTTTCCCTGCAATGATGCAGGACATGCAATCCATACGGCCATCCTGAAGGCGCGTCCTGACGTGAATGCCGTCCTGCATAGCCATACCCGGGCCGGCATGGCCGTTTCCTGCATGCAATGCGGCCTCTTGCCGCTGACCCAGCAGGCAAATGAGATTGGCGGTCTGGTGTGTACCCATCCGTATGGCATTGCTGCGGACAATGAGCAGGAGTGCCGCGCTCTGGGGGAGAGCCTCGGGGACAGGTGGGCGATGATCATGCGGAATCATGGACTGCTGTCGGCAGGCAGGACAATAGGGGAGGCGTTCTACTTTCTCTACACGCTTGAGAATGCCTGCAAGGTTCAGGTTGATGTGCTGGCGTCCGGTGAAGCGATCGTGACGCCCGATTCCGGGGTGGTCGAGGAACTTAACACCTGTGGCAGGCCGCCTGATGACGGCCCGGCGGATTTTGTCTCGATGAGCTGGGAGGCGGTTGTACGCATGATGGACGACAAGGATCCTTCATATAGAGACTGATCGGGGCCTGGGCTGAGGTCGCGGGCAGGCGGGTCTCGGGGACAGGAGGATTGGGAGCGGAAACTGCGCGCTGGACGATCCGGGATCAGTACGGATTCCTTGCCGGCCGGAAGCGGATGTGCGTGTGATCACGATGGTGTGCCCCTGGCGAAACCTGTTGACCACCATCCGCCGGATATCGGGAGCGATGCTGATGGCCCCTCGACTCGTCTGGCGGTTGCCGCAATCCGCTCTCTTGCTGATTCGCACGCCAGGTGCTTTTTGATATGATCTGGAATTGCACGCATGACCTTGACACATGATCCTCCATAATCCCTGCATGCTGACGCTGTCCGAACCCATGCTGTCGCAGTCATTGCGGTTTCAGGGATGATCGGGGCGTGAGTGCGGCAGGGAATATCCTTTCGGCCGGATTGTTGTCCGGCGGATCGGGCGGGAATGCGTCGATGCATGGGGAGGATGAAGGACACGGCGGCCTTGTGAAATCGCCGCACCATGCGGGACAATGCGCTTCGTCAGGTCAGACATGTGATTCCCGCTTCCCGGCCCTGTTCCGGTCGATCCGTCAACCCAGGCGACAGGCCCGGTTCCCGGGCAAGGCAATAACCTGTTTTCGGGAATAGGGTGTCGAGGAAATCCGACCATCGGGAAACTGCGGTGCTCTCCCCGGTACTGGACATGGCGGCCAGCCATGCGGTTGCCTATATGCGGGGAGTAGGTGAGCGGAGCGTTTTTCCGAAGGCGAACCGGATAGAACGCTTGCGGCAGGCGATGGATGCGGACCTGCCGGATTCGCCCACCGACAGCCGGGATATCCTGGGTTTTCTCGACGAGTATGTCGCTCCCGCCACGGTCGCTTCGACAGGCGGACGCTACTTCGGCTTTGTGACAGGGGGAGCAATGCCGGTCACCATTGCATCACACTGGCTTGCCACGGCCTGGGACCAGAATTGTTTCAGCCATGCCAGTTCTCCCGCCATGGCGATAATGGAGGAGTCTGCGCTCAGGTGGCTGCTGCAACTGCTGGAACTGCCGGAAAACTGCGAAGGAACGCTGGTTACCGGGGGCACCATGGCAAATCTGACCTGTCTTGCGGCGGCCCGCAATGCAGTACTCGGGGAGTATGAATGGGATGTGGAAAGGAACGGATTGTCTGGTGCGCCCGCTATCCGTGTCGTGGTTGGCGAGCAGGCGCATGCTTCCATCTACAAGACGCTCGGATTGCTTGGACTTGGACGCGACAGGGTGGTATCGGTGCCTGCCGATTCCCAGGGTCGGATGCGGGCGGATCTGGTGGAGCAGGCGGAAGGCCCGACAATCGTCTGTCTGCAGGCGGGGAACGTCAACTCGGGCGCCTTCGATCCGGCTGACCGGATCATACCGAAGACAAGAAGGCCGGGTGTCTGGATTCATGTGGATGGCGCCTTCGGGCTATGGGCCCGCGCGGCCGGCTCCCTGCGGCATCTGGCCCGCGGCATGGAACTGGCCGATTCGTGGGCGACCGATGCGCACAAGTGGCTGAATGTTCCGTACGACTGCGGGATTGCCCTGACCCGGGATCCTGCGGCACTTCGTGCCTCGATGTCTGCCAATGGCGATTATCTGATGTCTTCCGGTACCAGAGATGCGATTCATGTATCTCCCGAGAATTCAAGGCGGGCGCGGGCACTCGATGTGTGGGTGGCCCTGAAGTCCCTGGGCAGGCAGGGGGTCGCGGAACTTGTGGAACGAAACTGCAGTCAGGCCCGGTTGATGCGGAAATGCCTCGAGCAGGCAGGCATGGAAGTTCTGAACCATGTGGTGCTGAATCAGGTCATCGTATCCTGTGCAGACGCCGGGATAACCAGTAGTGCGATCCGGATGATACAGGACGGCGGGGTGTGCTGGTGCGGAAGCACCATGTGGAACAGCAGGCCGGCATTGCGAATCAGCTTCAGTTCCTGGGTCACCACGGAGGACGATGTCAGGCGATCCGCAGAAGCGGTCATCCAGGCTTTCCGCAAGAGCGGGTGGGAATCCTGAGCACTGTCCATGGTTGCGATCAATCCACCTCCGCCCCGTGGATGATGCAGGGGTGTGTCTCTTGCGGTCAGTCGCGCCGTTTTCCGAAGGGTTCGTCCCATTGACGCCCTGACAGGAAATCCTGCGCTGCGGGCCTATCTGTGCCTGACCACGACGGCGTTTTGCTGGGGTTGCAATGCCGTGTTTGCCAGGCTCTCGGTCGGGGAGATGTCGCCCATGCTGATCGTGACCCTTCGATGGCTCGGTGCAGTTGTGCTGATTGTCGCAATTTCCAGACGGATGATCGTGCGGGACTGGCGCCTGTTGCGTGAACACTGGCCGAGACTGATAATGATGGGTTCACTCGGCTTTGCGGTATTCAATGCGTTGTTCTATGTTTCGGCGCACAGTACTACCGCCCTCAATCTCGGCATCATACAAGGGGCGATACCCGTCTTTGTCCTGCTTGGAGGGTTGTTGATCTACCGCACGCCGGTTACGCTTGTTCAGGTAACGGGAGTCATCATGACGATTTCCGGTGTTTGCGTGGTGGCATCCGCCGGAGAACTCCAGCGGCTGACGGAACTCTCGATCAACAGGGGAGACTACCTGATGACTTTCGCTTGTCTGCTGTATGCCGGATATGCACTGAATCTGAGGAAGTTCGCCGACATCTCCCCCCTGCTGCTGTTTGCGGTGCTTGCCGC
This sequence comes from Gammaproteobacteria bacterium, assembly GCA_022826305.1. GTDB lineage: Bacteria > Pseudomonadota > Gammaproteobacteria > Arenicellales > Poriferihabitantaceae > Poriferihabitans. Next base: position 11,726 of record JAJDVC010000219.1, read on the forward strand.
CGCCGCCTTTGTCGCTTCCATTCCCATGACCATAACCGAATACGCGACTGGTGGTTTCCAGTGGCCGACGGCGAGGGGCTGGGTGATCATGGGCCTGATTACCCTGCTGCCTTCATTTGTTGCACAGATAACCTTCATCCAGGGGGTGTCCGATATCGGCGCCGGTCGTGCCGGGCTGTTTGTAAATCTTGTGCCGGTTTTTGCTTCGGTGCTTGCGGTAGCCATAGTCGGGGAAGCCTTCAGGTGGTACCATGCCGTGTCTCTTGCACTGGTGGTGCTCGGGATCGCCCTGGCTGAACGCAGGACCCGATCATGAACCTGCCGGGTATCCGTCCGGAATAGCGGGAAAAGGCGTCATGCCGCAGGATATCCATGACAGGCTCCGGCTTCATGCCTTGCGACAGGAGAGGCGATTTCCTCCTGGCTGTTCCGACGGATATGCACTGTGTTCCGGCCCGACTATCCGTCTGAATCGTATCCGACATGACTGAAACCCGGCACATGAGTCCGAGAAACCTGATTGCGGCCTGTTCCGCCATTTCCGTATTCGGGTTGGCATTCGGCATGACTTATCCGTTGCTTTCCCTGATCCTGGAATCCCGGGGAGTGTCGGAGAAGATGATCGGCATCAATTCGGCAATGATGCCAATCGGGATCCTGCTGTTCTCTTCGGTCATTCCGGCAGCATCGGCCCGATTCGGTTCCAGAAACCTGGCGATCTGTGCCGCCATGGCGACCTGCATCCTGGTGGTCGCCTACAAGGTGTTCGATACACTCGAAGCCTGGTTCGTGCTGCGTCTGTTGCAGGGAATGTCCATTTCCACCCTGTTTGTCCTGAGCGAAACCTGGATTGTCCGGTTTGCAGGCAATGCGCACCGGGGCAAGGTGGTCGCGTTATATGGCAGTATCCTCTCCGCAAGCTTTGGAGCCGGTCCCGCGATGATCAGCTGGATAGGGATCGATGGATGGGCGCCTTTTCTGCTCGGTTCACTGATCCTGCTTGCGGGAGTATTTCCCCTGCTTCTCATCCGGGATGATTGCGCCAGGACAGGTGAGGACAGGGCAGCTTCCGGCATCTTCAGTTTTGCTCCCCGCGCGCCGATGCTGCTGGCGTGCGTGCTTGCTTTCGCCATCCTGGATGCGGCAACCCTGTCCCTGTTGCCGGTCTATGGTGTCAGGAACGGCATGGGCATCTCGACTGCCGCCCTGCTCCTGACTGCGCTGATTCTCGGCAATTCCATCCTCCAGTTCCCCATAGGCTGGCTGGCGGACAGGTTTCCGCACAGAACCGTGCTGATCTGCTGTGCCTTCCTGACTGCCATGATGCTCGGAATACTGCCATGGGTCATGGCAACGCCGTGGAAGTGGCCAGTGGTCCTGATCGCCGGGACTACCGGCTACGGCATCTATACGGTCTCCCTTACCTCGCTGGGCAGCCGGTTCGATGGTCAGGAACTGATCAACGGCACCTCGGCCTTTGCGGCCATGTGGGGTACGGGAGCGCTGATCGGATCCATCTCGGGTGGCTGGTCCATGACGGTTTTCGGGCCGCATGGCCTGCCGCTGCACATCATGGCGGTTTACCTTGTTCTGGCAACGGGCCTGATGTTCAGGTCGGTCCGGTTGTCGAAAGTGTCCTGAAGCTCCGGATTGCGTGTCTCAATGGCGCACTCAATGGCAAAGTTCGGGTCGGGTCAGGTATTCCCCTTCTTCATTGACCACGAACAACTCGTCGATTTGCGGATGAACCACCGGCAGGTCGCTGTCGTCGAGCACCAGATTCTGCTCCGAGACATACGCGATATACTTGGTTTCACTGTTTTCTGCAAACAGGTGGTAAAAGGGCTGGTCCCTGTCCGGTCGGAGTTCCTGGGGAATGGCTTCATACCATTCCTCCGTGTTGCTGAATTCCGGGTCAACGTCAAAGATCACTCCCCTGAAGTCATACACACGATGGCGTACGACCTGCCCAAGCTGAAATTTCGCAGTTTTGATCATGAGTCACCTCGTACGTGAATTGCCGGAGTACTGAAAACGGTTCCGCAAGGACGTCACGCCGCATTCCAGGGCAGTTGACTTCCCTGTATTCTACGGCGTTTTTCATCCAGAGTAACCACATTATTGATTATACTGGCAGCAAGCCATCCGTCCAAATGTGCATCATGAAAAAACCGCTTGCATTCATCTGCCGGTTACTCCTGCTTGCGGTTTCCTGCCTGGCGGTTGCCGGATATGCCGCGGATTCCGTCTACGAAAGGATGTGGCCGGATACCGATTTCTCGAATCGGGTTGTTGAGTTGCGGGAGATTCGCGGGGGTGGGCCGCCCAAGGACGGGATTCCGGCCATCGACATGCCGCGGTTTGACCGTGTGGCGGATGCGTTTTCATGGATTGATCCCATGGAACCGGTCATCGCCGTAACCATCGGCAGCCAGACCCGGGCCTATCCCCTGCAGATACTGACCTACCATGAGATCGTCAATGACGCACTCGGGGGAAAGGCCATATCAGTCACTTTCTGCCCCCTGTGCAATGCGTCCATTGTCTTTGATCGTGCCATTGAAGGGGAAGTGCTGGATTTCGGCACAACCGGTCTGCTGAGAATGAGCGACCTGATCATGTATGACCGGCAGACCGAAAGCTGGTGGCAGCAATTCTCGGGCAGGGCCATTGTAGGGGAGTTCGCGGGTACGCGCCTGACCAGGGTTCCTTCCTCGATCGTCTCGTTCGCTTCATTTGCTTCCGCATTTCCGGATGCCGAAGTCCTGAACCGGGATACCGGCCATGCGCGTCCATACGGCCGAAATCCGTATCCGGGCTATGATCGCATCGACCAGCGCCCGTTCCTGTTCGACCGGTCCATGGATAGCCGGTTGCCTCCCATGGAGCGCATCCTGAGCGTGACGGTTGGTGGGCGCAGCAGGATTTATCCGTTTTCCGCCTTGTCGAACAACCTTCTGATACATGACGAGTTCGATGGTGTGCCGGTTGTGGTGTTTGCCGCCGGGGAGTTGTTGTCCGTGCTTGATGATCGGAGCATCGCTGATTCACGGACCGTGCTTGAGGCGGTTGCATGGGAGCGAAGGATTCCGTCCTACCCCGGTGTGCTGTCATTCAGCATGGAGGAGGGCGCAATCCGTGACATGCAGACCGGCTCGCTGTGGAATGTGTTCGGCGAGGCGACAGACGGCAGGCTGAAGGGCGCTCGGCTACCCGTGCTGGACAGCGGCATTCATTTTGCCTTTGCCTGGCTGGCCTTCAATCCGCAAACGGAGATCTGGACCGGGAAACAGGATGGCTGATCATCCGTCGGCGCGTACCGGAACCGGGCAATCAGGATTGCATCTTCCTGTCTTCGACTCCGGGCAAGACTGTCTCCCCCTGATTCGGGTGGAGTTGCAGGTTCGGGCTGTACGCCTTTCCGGCATTCTGCATTGCCATTACAATCCTGCACGGAAGCGTTTCCCCGGGGTGTGCAGACTACCGATATCAGGCACCTGCCGCAGCGTTGACCATTCCGGCTTTCAGGAATCCTCTTGCGGACAGCAACCAATTCAGTCTGTCCGGTCATTCTGCCATTTGGACAGAACAAGCAGGATTCACATTATTTCCAGGCCCTGGAGACTTCATGTGTCAGCAGCAAATACTGGCTACGGTGACACGGATGGGAAAGGGTGGTATTGTTCTGAAGAATCAGATCGGATAGCATCGCCGCATGAGAATCGAGCCTGAAATTGCTGGAGTGGATATTGTTGTGGTCGGCAATTTCAATCCGGCCATTTTCGAGCTATACCCGAAAGTGGTGTATGGGGTAGTTGACTGAAGGCGGCGTATCGGGTTGACTGGAGTTACCAATCCAACCAACCAACCCACGGAGATACGCCACCATGAGCAAGCATAAAGCGATAGCATTCGAGAATCCGGAGAAGCATGGCGATCCGATCCATGAACTGATCAGATCGGGAGCCCGTCAGCTGATCCAGTCAGCAGTTGAAGCGGAGTTTCAGTCCCTGCTGGAGAATTACCAGGACCTGCGCACGGCAGACGGTTATCAAGCGGTAGTACGCAATGGCT
>JAJDVC010000069.1 GCA_022826305.1 Gammaproteobacteria bacterium
GGACACCCTTGCCGTTCGGCTAATCGTTCCCCTTGTCGGGCCGATAGCGGACTTGCACCGCCAAGTCATCCGGCCACCACCACGTGTGCCGGAACAGCGCCAGTCAAGGCGCTACGCGCCATGCCTGGCGCACCAAAAAAAAGCCGGGGCTGGGGTGCCCCGGCCAAAGTTGAACGTTGAACGTTTAGTGCGTCTGGCTCAGCACCGTCTTGCCCGCGGGTACGCGAATCTCATCCACCATAGCCTGGGTTTCCGCATCCGGTTCTTCAGTCATCAGGGTGACCACAATCATCGCTACCAGGCTGACCGGCATGCCGATGATGCCGAATCTCAGGTGATCGATACCAATCCACGGATCCATTCCGGCGAACCGTACCATGTACAGGTACCAGGTGCCCGCCAGGAATCCGGCGACCATGCCGGCTATGGCGCCAGCCCGGTTGGCGCGCTTCCACCAGATGCCCAGAACGATCGGGAAGAACAGTCCGGAACAGGCGAAGTCGAATGCCCAGGCTACCGCACCGAGAATGCTGGTCAGCTTCAGGCTTGCCACGAATGCACCCGCCGCACCGATTCCGATGAGCAGGATACGGGCTACCAGCAACCGCTTCCTGGTTTCTGCACTCGGATCGATGATCTTGTAGTACAGGTCATGAGACAGCGCATTGGCTATGGCAAGCAACAGGCCGTCAGCGGTGGACATCGCAGCCGCCATGCCGCCTGCGGCCACGAGGCCGGAGATGACATAGGGCAATCCCGCGATTTCCGGGGTCGCCAGCACGACGATATCGCCGCGCATGAAGAACTCGTTAAGCTGCAGGAGGCCGTCACCATTGGCGTCTATTACCTGAAGGAAACCTACGGAACTCCACTTCTGCACCCATTCGAGCGCGTTCACCTCGGCGATGGACTTGCCGATGATCCCGGTGGCAAGATTGGGGTCAAGCACCTGGAGCTTGGTAAACGTCGCCAGCGCCGGCGCCGTGAAATACAGGAGGAATATGAAGAACAGCGACCAGGCGACAGACTGTCTGGCGGCCTTTACCGAAGGCGTGGTGAAGTAACGCATCAGTATGTGTGGCAACGATGCGGTACCCGCCATCATGCACAGCACCAGGGTCACGAATTTCCAGCTGCTCAATGCATCGGATGAAGCCGATACGAAAGGCACCGTGAGGGCCTTCAATCCGGCCTTGGCTCCGGAAACCGCTTCAAGGGTTCCGAGGCCGTGCATCTGCTCAAGCTCCGTGATACGCATGACCGCATCGCCGTAAACCAGTTGCGGAACCAGTCCGAAGCCCTGCTTGTTGGACATCCAGATGACCGGCACGAGGTACGCAATGATCAGCACGATGTACTGGGCCACCTGCGTCCAGGTCACCGCCCGCATGCCGCCGAGCATGGAACACAGCAGGATACCCAGCAGTCCGAACCACACACCCACTTCGAAGGGAATCTGCAACGCCCGGGCAGCGATGGTTCCGGTGGCGTTGATCTGGGCGGTCACGTAGGTGAAGGAAGCCACCACCAACACTACTACGGCGCAGAAACGGGCGACGTTTCCGCCGTACCGCGTGCCAATGAAATCGGGCACCGTGTAGCAGCCGAACTTCCGAAGATAGGGTGCCATCAGGGATGCAACCAGCACATAGCCGCCGGTCCACCCGACAACAAACGCCAGATACCCGTGCCCGCCGAAGTAGATGCCGCCGGCCATTGCAACGAACGAGGCGCCGGACATCCAGTCGGCTGCTGTCGCCATGCCGTTGAATACCGTCGGCACCTGGCGTCCCGCAACATAGTAGGCGCCCACTTCCATGGTCCTCGACAGCCAGCCGATCGCGGCATATATGAAGACCGTGAATGCAACGAAGAGGATGCCGATGGTGTCGGCTGTGACACCCATCTGCTCAAGTACAGCCATCAGCAGGATGAATACGATGAATCCTCCTGTGTACGTCCCGTAGATTTTCGGGAGATTTTCTATGAAGTCGCCTTTGAACATGACTTATTCCTCCGCGAAACCGGTTTCCTGATCAATCTTGTGCTGTGCTCTTGCGAACCAGAATATCAGGATAACGAAAATGACCTCGGATCCCTGTGCAGCCATGTAGAATCCAAGAGGAAAACCGAGAAAACTCATCGAATTGAGAGCATCGGCAAACCAATGCACAACAAACGAAAAGATAAACCACAGAACTAGAGTGATGATCATGAGGCGCTTGGTGCGCTCCCAATGGGTCACTCTTTGACTCGTATCAGCCATATCTCCCCCAATGGTTATGTAGATCAAATTCCAAATGCCGACTATACCATATTCTGCCGCATATGCTACCCTCTGGATTCCTGAACAGGGCCAATGGGCCGAACATGATGGCCGGTTTCTTGCCTTGAGGTTCCATGCCCGGTAGAACACAGCTGCATCAACGAATCGTCCAGGCGATTGTGACGGCCTTTTCCAGAGATCTCTGGAGGCTGGTTGGCAGATATGTCGGGATCGGAAAACCCGTCACCAATGAGCCGATTCACAGCCTCGAGGCACTCGGAACGTTCGTGAAAACGCGCTCAAGCCATGTGGCCCAGACCTCCCTGTACGGCTATCTCAAGACCCGTGCAGGAACGCGGTTTCCGGAAATGTTCGAGGACCCCGGGATGCTGCTGTCCATCAACATGGCAAAGTGGCAGATATATGTTGCCTGCATCTCCGACCTGTCTGTCTATGCGGGAGCGCTGATTCACCGCCGTACCGGCATCGATAATGAAACGATCGCGCGACAACTGTCCTGCATGATCGCACCGATTATCGAGGAAATCGGCGCCCCGGACGAAGCCGGCCCGGATTTCGCGCACAGCATCGAGTCGATGAAGATCCGGCTCGCAAGCATCGACTACACCGCTGTCGGTGACGACGAGTCCGCCTTTTCCGCCAGCCCCGACGCCCTGTATACCTGGTCCCCGATCGCAAATGAACTGAAAAGCCGGGACAGGGAAATCGTCAGGAACTCCATCCGCTTCCGATGGAAGGACGTCCGTGCAAGTATTCGGGAACTGCTTGATGCCCGGACTGTCGTATCCTCATGCGAATCCTGATCCGGTCCGGTTGAACATGCAGGACGACACCGCCATTCCCGAACTGATCGGCATGACCGCGCTGGAAATCCGCTCGCTGATCAGGCGCAAACGCCTGTCCGTCCCGGAACTGCTCGAATCGCTGGAAAACCGGGTACGGGAGGTCGAGCCGTGCGTCAACGCACTCCCCACACTGTGCTTCGAGCGGGCCCGCGCGGCAGCCTGCGCGCCGGAACTCGGCAATACGCTTCTCGGAGGGTTGCCGGTGCCCATCAAGGATCTTGAAAACGTCGAAGGGGTACGGACCACGCAGGGCTCCAGGGTCTACCAGAACCATGTTCCCGATCAGTCCGATATCGTCGTGGCACATCTCGAGGCAAACGGCGCAACCGTCTACGCCAAGTCCAACACGCCGGAATTCGGAACCGGCGGCAATACCTGGAACCATGTGTTCGGCGCCACGCGCAATCCCTGGAACACGTCGATGAGCGTGGCAGGATCTTCCGGTGGCGCAGCGGCGGCACTTGCGAGCGGCATGGCCTGGCTCGCACAGGGTTCCGACATGGGCGGCTCACTCCGGAATCCCGCAAGCTTCTGCAACGTCGTGGGATTGCGCCCGACGGTCGGCAGGGTTGCGGCAAACATGGGAACGGAGATACTCGATACCCTTTCCACCGCAGGACCGATGGCGAGGAATGTCCGGGATGCCGCACTCCTGCTCGATGCCATGTGCGGCCATGTCTCGGGCGCTCCCCTGTCACTGCCCTCCCCGTGCACCGGTTTTCTGGAATCCGCCTGTTCACCAGGACTGCCGGGCAAGGTGGCCTACTCAATGGACCTGGGCATCACCCCGGTAGACAGCCAGGTACGAACAGTCATGGAACGAGCATTGCTCCAGCTGGAACAGGCGGGCATGACGCTGGAGGAAGCCTGCCCGGATTTTTCCGGTCTGCATGAGGTGTTTCATGTCCTGCGGGCCCGGGAATACGCACGAAACCTCGGCGGACTGCTTGCCGGTCACGCAGATGTCCTGAGCCCGAATGTCGCATGGAACATTCGCCAGGGCATGAATCTCGACATGGACCGGATTGACCGGGCCAACGCGCATCGCGTAACACTGGTCGGCCGGGTACAGGCTTTTTTCGGCAGGTACCCCGTCATCCTCTGCCCCGCCACCATCGTGCCGCCCTACCCGGTGACCCATGACCATGTCGAAGCATGCGACGGGCAGTCGTTCGAAAACTATTTCCAGTGGCTCGGGATTGCCTACGCATGGACCACCGCCCTGTGTCCCGCGCTTTCACTGCCATGCGGCTTCACCGATTCCGGGTTGCCGGTCGGAATGCAGGTCGTCTCGACCAGCTACGATGAAGGCACCCTGCTCAGCACGGCATCCGGGATCGAGGAAATCCTGGGAATCGATACTTCTCCCATCAATCCGAGGATCACGCAGTGAGACCGAGTGCCGGCAACCGATCGAGGATCTCCCGGCTGCGAAACGCCATATGGCCGAATCGGTTCATTCGCCTCCTGCCATGCCCGTACCCGGCGACTCCGACGGCAAGTGCCCCGCTCCGGGCCGCCCTGTGCTGTCTGTCGCTCCTGCTGTCGACGATATCCATGGCACAGGACCGATCAGTGCCTGAGCTTGCAGGCAAGCCGGAACAGCATATCCGGCAGTTGCTGGGCGATCCCCTGTCCTGCAAGCCGACCTACCAGGGAACAGCCTGCTCCTATGAAGAGGGAAACACGGAGATCATCTACATTGACGGACGTGCAGACTGGATCACGTTTACCGGAATTGAAAATGCCCCTTTCACAGCCGCGGCACTGGGCCATGTCGGCCTGACAGCCACACCGCCGCTTGCCCGCACTCCCACGCGCCTGCTCTGGCTGCAGCACCAGGGCATGGAAGCGATAACGATCCATGGCGAAGGAGATGTCGCCCGCATGATCCAGATCCGCGCCTATACCCCGAAATGATCCTGTCCGGTCCTATACCGCGGCCGGATTCTTGCAGGACCGGTGGATCTGCTCGACAGCGGCCTCCAGTTCACCGGATATCTCCACTTCCGCACTTTGCATGTTCTGCCTCAACTGCTCAAGATTGGTCGCGCCGATGATATTGGATGTCACGAACGGGCGCGAGTTGACGAAAGCCAGGGCAAGATGGGTGGGCGACAGGCCGAATTCTCCGGCGAGACGCACATAGGATGAAATGGCCTGCTCGGCCTGGGGAGTGCGGTAACGGGCGAGAAACTCGGGGAAAAGGGCCTTGCGGCTGCGCGCCGGCAATTGTCCGTCTTCGTACTTGCCGCTCAGCGTACCCATCGCCAGGGGAGAATAGGCAAGCAATCCGACCTGCTCCCGATAGGCAAACTCGCTCAGCCCGGTCTCATAAACCCGGTTCAGCAGGCTGTAGGAGTTCTGGATCGACACGATCCGTTCGCACCCGTGGTGGTCACCCGCCGCCAGATACCGGCTGACGCCCCACGGCGTCTCGTTGGAGACGCCTGCTGCACGGATCTTGCCCGATCTGACGAGTTCCGAAAGCGTTTCCATGGTTTCCAGGATACTGGTTTCATCCTCGCTGACCTTGTGCAGATAGGAACCGTGTCCCTCGCCCCACAACCCCATTTTCCGATCCGGCCAATGCACCTGGTACAGGTCGATGTAGTCCGTTCTCAGGCGCTTGAGACTGCCCTCCACCGCCGCCAGGATCTGCGGACGGTTAACCCGGGTTTCCTCACCGTCCCGGATCCAGGACCTGTCACTGCGGCCAGTCACCTTGGTCGCCAGGACGACTTCATGCCTGCGCCCGGTCCTTGCAAACCAGTTGCCGATGCACCGCTCGGTATCTCCGTGGGTCTGCGGCTTCGTGGGCACCGGATACATTTCTGCGGCGTCCCAGAAATTGACGCCATGAGCGAGCGCGAATTCCATTTGTTCGCCAGCTTCCTGCTCGCTGTTCTGCTGCCCCCAGGTCATGGTGCCCAGACAGATCAGGCTGACCTCGATTCCGGTATTTCCAAGCGTTCGGTATTTCATGATGCAGTCCCATCGGGGGTTGACATGTTCAGGCCTGCCAGACTGCGCCGCAGCTGCTGCCTGTCTATCTTGCCGACAGGCAGTTTCGGCAGGACATCGGGGAACCAGAACCGCTTGGGAACCTTGTAGTTCGCCAGGCGATCCCGGCACCACCTGCGAATATCCTGTTCCGACAGCGAGATACCTGGCACCGTCTCGACAAAGGCCTGTCCGACCTCCCCGTACAACGGGTCGGGGACGCCCAGCACGGCGGTCAGCGCAACAGCCGGATGCGCCTCGATAACGATTTCGATTTCCCTGGGATAGATGTTGTAGCCGCCGGACTTGTACATTTCCTTCAGTCGCCCGACCAGTTGCCAGTTGCCGTCCCGGCGAATCCTCGCCACATCGCCGGTCCTGAACCAGCCATCATGCGTGAAGGCCTTCTCCGTTTCATCCGGCTGATTGTAGTAGCCGATCATCAGCCAGTCGCCCCTGGCCTGTATCTCTCCGGATTCACCGGCCGAGGCAGTCCTGCCGTCGTCCATCATCACCCGCAGGTCGTACCGCGGCTCCGGCTTGCCGATGACCTGCGCCAGTATCCCCGTCTCCTCGTCAAGATCGGAATAGGTGACATAGCAACCCAGTTCCGTCATGCCATAGGCCGTCGCGACCGTCGCATCCAGCGTGCGCAGTTTCGCCACCACATGCTCCGGCATGGGACCTCCGCCCCATATGATGTATCTGAGCGACGGGAGATCCGCGCTCGAGAACCGCTTCAGGGCGGTCACCATGTGGAACTGGACCGGAGACTGCAGCCAGAAGGTGATACGCTCGCGCTGCATGATGTCCAGCAGTTCTTCCGGATCGAACCGGCCCTGGAAGACCAGCGTCCCGCCGCATACCATCGCCATGCTCGACATCATGCCGATATTGGCTATGTGGTTGATCGGCATGTTCTGCAGCATTCTCATGTCCCGGTCAGGCCAGCGTGAACGCTCCACATGCGCGCAATGGACCAGTCCGTGATGGCTGATCATGGCGCCTTTCGGCGCACCCGTGGTGCCGGACGTGAAGATGATCACGGCCGCGTCATCGGCGGTGACGAATTCCCTGGCGTCCCCGATCCAGTCCGGCGTGCACTCCTCGCTGTATTCATCCATGAACGACGCGTAGCCAACGCCGGCTTCCGATGCGGCCGACTCGTCCAGCAGCACGATCTCCCGGATGCAGGGAAACTCCTGTCTCAGCGTCAGCAGTTCCTCCCGGTAGCACCTGCCGTCGATGTTGCCGAAGGCAAAGACGATTCCGGGGGTGGCAGTTGCCGCAACATGGCGGAATTCGGGAATCCGGTAACGTGGATGCAAACCCAGCCAGACAGCCCCGATATCGACGGTCGCCATCATGACAATCATGAATTCCGGGCAGGCAGGTCCCAGAAACGCCACCCTGTCCCCGTAGCCGATGCCGCTTGCCAGCAGGCTTCTCGACAGCAGTTCCACCCGTCGCGAGAATTCCAGGTAATCAAGCCGCTGTTCCTGCCCGACCAGCGCCTCGTGCCCGGGGCGCTCGGCCGCATGGCGGAACAGGTAATCGCTGATCTTCTCGAAATATGCTGTCTCGGTTTCACGTTTCATGGGAATATTCCCGTCCTGCGCCTGGGTTGCCAACCCGCATTGCCACGTCATTTCAGACCGGATGTGTCAAAAACAATGGAAAATTCCAGGTGGACGGCATATTCTAAACGAAAATCACCGACTGCCAGTCCGAAGCCCGTATGGAACATGCCCACACCATCTGAAATCGAGCAGTTCCGGACACGGGGCGCTGCAGCCCTGCGCGGCGTATTCTCCGACTGGGTCGAAACACTGAGGCGGGGAATAGAGAAGAACATGGCCGAGCCCGGGCCTTTCGCCCGCGACTACAATGAACCGGATCGGGGGCGGTTTTTCAATGATTACTGCAACTGGCGGAAAATCGATGAATACCGGGAGTTCCTGTTCCACTCACCCGCAGCAGAAATCGCCCGGTCTCTCATGGGATCCACGGGCGCGCGCCTGTTCCACGAGCATGTCCTCGTCAAGGAGGCACAGACCGCCATCCCGACCCCCTGGCACCACGATCAACCGTATTACTGCGTGGATGGCAAGCAGAACTGCAGTCTGTGGATCGCCCTGGACCCGGTGCCCAGGGAGACCGCCCTGGAATTCATGGCCGGTTCGCATCTTTCCGGGAAATGGTATCGACCGCTGCGCTTCAACAACCAGCCGCTGTACGACGAAGATCAATTCGAGACCCTGCCGGACATCGATGCCCATCGCGATGAATTCGAGATCCTGGGCTGGGACACCGAGCCCGGGGACGCCATCGCATTTCATTTCCTGACCCTTCACGGCGCGCCCGGCAACAGCGCTCCACTGACCCGCAGACGCGCATTTTCAAGCCGGTGGCTCGGGGATGACGCGACATTCGCCGCTCGCCGGGGCAGGACATCTCCGCCGTTTCCGGATTGCACACTCAGGCATGGAGACAGGCTCGAGGGACCGGACTTCCCCCTGATCCTTTCCTGAACCCCGCACGCGCGATGAAGCCGATAAGGACCGGCACCACGCAGCAGCAGGTCTTCCCGACGGACAGCTCGGACAGTGCGGCGGCAGTCGGAAACCGCGGGGTGGATGTTGTCGCCACCACGGTGCTGGTCCTGTTCTGCGAGGAGCTCTCGAACCGCATGATCCAGCCCTTTTTCGACGAGGGGGAACTCGCCGTCGGCACGCGCGTCTGCGTAGATCATCTTGCCCCGGCGACCGCCGGCCTGCCGGTAAGGGTGACCGCCACCCTGACCCGGCTGGACGGCCGTCACCTTGAATTCTCGCTGCGCGTCCACCAGCGTGACAGTCTCGTCATGGAAGGTGCCCATCATCGCACCATTGTCCGGGAGGAAAAATTCAGCAGGAACATCAGACCGCTCGCCGAGTCATTCCCTGCACTGGATTTCTGGTTTGACTATCACAGCCCATGGTGCTATTTCGCCTCCCACCGGATCAGTGCCATCGCCAGCAGGCTGAATCGGTCAGTCAACTGGAAACCGGTCCACCTGGCCAACCTGATCAACGCCATGGGCGGCCGGCAACCGCTCAGGGAGAGTCGCCAGTTCGTGAAATGGTACAGGCAGGACCAGCAGGATCACGCGGCACTGTACGGCCTGCCTTTCGTCACGCACAAGTCCTATCCCAGGCGGCCGTCCAGAGCCTTGAGGGCGACTATCCTTGCGGCAGAAAACGGGCTGGCGGAGGCTTTCGTGAAACAGGTCATGTCAGGCTACTGGTCACGGCAGAAGGACATTTCCGACATGGACTGGGTGGCCTCGGTTGCAGCCGATACGGGACTGGATGTGCAGGCAGCCCGGGAAGCCATGACCGGGGACACCTACCGCCAGGCCCTCAATGACAACCTGCAGGAGGCGCTTGAACTCGGCCTGTTCGGACTACCCGCCACCATGGTCGATCACAAGCTGTATTTCGGCAACGATCGGCTTGACCTGCTGCTGCAACAGGACAACTGCCCTGCGTGAATGGATACTGCCGGTTCATGAACCGGTGCGAACGGCATGCTGCGGTATCGCGTCGAAAATCAGGTTATCGGCATTCAGGGCGGTAAAATGGCGGCTCTTGGCGCGGGCGATCAGTGTGACTCCCAGCTCCCTGGCAAGTTCATAGCCCATGTTCGTCGTGCCGTTTCGCGAAATCAGGACCGGTATGCCCATCAGCGCAGCCTTCATGACGATCTCCGAGGTCAGCCGGCCAGTGGTATAGAAGATCTTGTCGTGGCCGCTCATGCCTCGCAGCCACATCTCTCCGGATATGCAGTCCATGGCGTTGTGCCGCCCCACATCCTCGATGAACATGAGCACCTTGCCGTGCTGACAGAGCCCGCAGCCATGCACGGAACCAGCCTTGCGATAGGCCTGGTTGAAATGCCTGACCTCGTGCAGGACATTGTATATATCCGACTGGCGCACGGCGATGTCCGGCAGCCGGTGATCATAAAGCTTGTCGAGCGTGCAACTCAGGATCGTTCCCTGCCCGCATCCCGTTGTCACCGTTCTTTTCGTGGTATCGAGCCCGATCACGCCCCGGCCCTCAACGGTTGTCACCTCTGCCAGTTCGCGATCCCAGTCCACCCTCACCGACCTGATCTGGCCAGGACGCTCGAACAGGGTCTGGTTTCTCAGGTAGCCGAGCACCAGCAGTTCCGGGTGTGTACCCAGAGTCATCAGGGTGACCAGTTCCCTGCCATCGACCCTGATGGTCAGCGGCAGTTCATCGATGATGCTGACCGACTGCTCCACGCCATACTGGTTGCGGGAACTGACTTCGTGAATCGATTCCAGGCCCTCGCTGCTCAGTTCAGGCAGCATGCCAGCCGCTTCGGCATGTCCGGAACGACTTGCCGAGGCGTCGGCATATGCCATGGTGTGTCCGGCCTGTTTCATGATCAAGCCGATACGCCAGTGAATCTGCAGGCTGGTATGGTAGTTGCCATGGTGGAGGATGATAGCTGATTTGCGACAAGAATACCCGGTCAGGCAGCTCCGGGCGGAATTCCGCACTTGTCTTCTGCCACCCGAAGAATCTATGCTAATGCGCTCAACCAATCACTCCGAAACAGTCATGTCCATAAACGAAGAGTCGCTGAACCTGCAAGTCCGACGGTTCCTGAAGAAGGTTGGCATCAATGCGCAACGGGAAATCGAGCAGGCCGTACGGGAAAGTATCGCCTCGGGCGCCGCCAGACCAGGCGAGCGGATAGAAGCCACCATGAACCTGAGCATTCCGTCACTCGGCGTGTCCACGATCATAGCAGACACGATCAAGCTTGATTGATGACGGACAGGACGAAACCGGATTTCACGGTATCGGAACGGGAAGTCACGATTCCCATATCGGTCGTGCTTGAACGGACGCTCGACCCCGAGAGCCGCTGGGGGCTGCCCCAGTGGACTGCCCGGGCGGTCGTTTCCGGTGAGCATGCAACCCATTCTCCGGACAGCGTCGTCATCCACGATGAGGACGGAAGGACAAGGTTCCTGTGGGGAGGACTGATCGTCCATCTCTACAGGGACGGCAACGAAGGATACTGGTACAACCTGCTCTCCGACCAGCCCTTCCTGTTCGTGGTCTGCGAAGGCAATCACGGGGACATGGAGGTGGAGCCCGCCTTTGTCACCGCCAATCAGGATGAGGCTACCGGCTACATGGAGGCCGAACGGCTGGTGCTTTCCGTTCCCATGCCGGCCGAGGTCTGCCGCGTTGTCGAGCGGTATGTCATCTCTCACTATCTCCCTGAAGAGAAGAAGAAGCGCAGGCGGCGCGACTGGCTAAGCGACAGCGACCATGAAAAAGGCCCCGCACGACAGCACTGAGCAGGAATCCTTCCTGTCCAGATGGTCACGCAGGAAAAGCGGAGCCGGAGATTCGCCCGTCGAACCGTCGGAAGAAGTACCGGATTCCGCCGAAGACCCCGCGGTTGTCGAGCCCTCCGAAGACAGTCCCGTGCTGACGGATGAAGACATGCCGCCGATAGAGAGCCTGGACCAGGACAGCGATTACTCCGGGTTCATGTCCAGCGGAGTGAGCGAGAAACTCCGGAAAATGGCCTTGCGCAAGCTGTTCCAGAGCGCCGGTTTCAACATCCGGGACGGGCTGGACGACTACGACGACGACTTCACCGGCTTCCCGGCGCTCGGGAACCTGATCACTTCGGACATGAAACACCAGATGGAAATGGCCGAAAAACGCAAGGCGGAAGAAGCACAGGACGAGGCAGTCTCAGGCACCGAAGAAGCAACCGGACCAGGTGAGGGGACGGAGGACAGCCAAACGTCAGCGGATATCGAGGAAGTGGCCGGAGCGCCCGGGATCGATACGCCCGTCAATGAAAGTGGCCTATCCGACGAGACGGATGTGGCACAATCGCCGAAACCTGCATAGTGGCCCGCAAACAGCAATCCGAATCGCAGCATCCTGAACCGTGAACAGCTACCTGGATACCCTGGCTCTCGAACTGAATACCCATGGCGGGGCCGCAGCCGCCCGGCACGGCGTACTGGCCGCCACGCCATGGAATCCGACCCCCACCACCAGCGTCTCGTATGAAGCGGGGAAGCGGCTCCTGATCATCGGCAGCCTGAAGGAAGCAACCGACATGGAATCCCGGCTCCCTGAAACCATCCAGTGCTATATCGCGGCATCGGATGTGCAGGATACCGGCCTGCTGCCCGTCAACGCCTACCGTTGCACGGGGCTTTCGATCGACGGATATCTGGGCCGGTACCGGGTCATGCTGCCCGGGCATGCCGATGCGGATGACGACCAGGACAATCTTGCCGGGGTATTCGGTATCGATGACGGCTACTTCGACCAGATCCTGGATTGCGGCGACCCTGCGATCCTGACGGCCGCCGTCAAGCCGCCCGGCTACCATCACGCACACACCCGGGATGCCCTCAAAGCAGCGCTGGACACCATTCCGGAAATGATCGGAGAATTCGACAAGCCGAAATTCTTCATCTATGACGAAGATATCTGTGCACATGGCCGAAGCGGTATCACGGGCTGTACCAACTGCATGGATGCCTGCCCGACCGATGCCATCATCTCCATCGGCGAATCCGTCCGGGTCAATCCCCATCTTTGCCAGGGCGGCGGCACCTGTGCAGGCAACTGCCCGTCCGGCGCAATCACTTACGCCTATCCCCCGATGGAGGAGCAGGCAGGACTGCTTCGTACAATGGTCCGCAACCTGCTTGCACAGCCTGAAATCGATTGCCTGCATGTGCTCTTCTTCGACAGGGAGAACGGATTTCCGCTGGTGTCCGGACAAGCCGGGCAACTCGCGGACAATGTCCTGCCCTTCATCGTCGAGGAAATCGGTTCGGTCGGACCGGAACTGCTGGCCTGTGCCCTGGCCTACGGGGCATGCAGCGTATCACTCCTGGTGCCGGACGGGATGCCGGACCAGATCGTCCGTTCGCTGGACAAGTCGGTGGAACTGGTCCGCTGCGTGCTGGAACAGACCGGGCACACCGACCGGGCGCTCGACAGAATCGCCAGCCTCGACCGGATGCACATGCCGGATCAGGGCAACGAAGCCGGTCCCCCCGCCACCTTTGCCGCCGTGGGGGACAAGCGATCCCTGACCCGGCAGGCCCTGTCCCACCTCAACCGGATATCGGAAAACCCCGTACCGTCGTGCAGTCTGCCTCAGGGGTCCATGTTCGGCCGCGTCCGGATCGCACGGGACGCCTGTACGCTCTGCATGGGATGCGTATCTCAATGCCCCGGCAAGGCATTACAGGCCGGAGGGGGTGTTCCTGCTCTCAGGTTCATCGAATCGAATTGCGTGCAATGCGGAATCTGCATCGGCAGCTGTCCCGAAACGGCGCTCACGCTTGAACCCCGGCTGCACTTCGACCCGGATGTCACCAACCGGGCGGTCACGCTCAAGGAAGAGGCACCCTTCCACTGCATCTCCTGCGGCAAGGCTTTCGCCACCCAGACCATGATTGCCCGGATGACCGAACGACTGAAGGGCCACTGGATGTTCGAAAGGCCCGGAGCAATGAACCGGCTCAGGATGTGCGAGGATTGCCGGGTAGTCGACATGTTCGACAAGGAGGATCACATCAACTGAACCGGCCAGCGGTCGGTTACACGGGGGAGAGCCGTCATCTGATCAGGCAGATCGCACGTGCAAACAATCCTGATATCCGTCGATGCCAGCCGCCCGTCCGCAATCGGCCTGGCAACAACAAGATGCTAATGCAAATCATTACCATTATGCTTGTATTTTGCATTGTTGCCCTGAAGTCAAAGACTTGCACAAGACAATTTTTTCTGCTAGCTTTGGCCGATTACTCATGCTGGTTGCCAAATTAACCGACACGACATCTGATCTAATGACCTGACCGTGCATGTGACGCCCGAATTTGCTACCGATCAATCTTCGGTTCCGGAAGCCGATATCCAGCTTGCGCGCGCCGACTCCTGGTCCATCCTGTCGGCACTGTTGAGCCAGCCCCCGACCACCGACCTGATTGACTACCTCAAGCATATCCGGGCTACGGATGCCGATAGCGCAGGAGCCGTCGGCCAGGCATGGCTTCATCTGCGCGAGGCAGCCCTGGACAGCGACCTGAAGCAACTCGACGACGAGTATCACCGGCTGTTCATCGGCCTTGGACGGGGCGAGGTCGTGCCCTACGGTTCCTGGCACATGACAGGATATCTCATGGAAAAGCCGCTCAGCGACCTGCGCGATGACCTGCGCAGGCTTGGGCTGAAGGCCGATGACAGGGAGAAGGACCCGGAAGACCACATTGCGGCGCTGTGCGAGTGCATGGCGCTGCTGATCCGTGCACAGGACATCAACGAGCCGATGCAGCGGCAGTTTTTCGAAAGACATGTCAATCCCTGGGCCGGCAAGTTCTTCAATGAACTGCATCAGGCTGATTCCGCTGTATTCTACAAGCCGGTCGGCGTGCTCGGTCAGCGTTTCATGGACCTCGAGAACCAGTACCTGAACATACAAATCCATTGAATCAATACGTGGAGGAATTCCAAAGATGAAGACAACCGCTGAAGCAAGGGTCCATCGTCGCACCGTCCTCAAGGGGACAGCAGTTGCAGGGGCCGCAATCGGTTCCGGCGTGCTCGGCACCGAACTCCTTGCGGAAACCCGGGAGACGCCCGGGCCCGTCAACCGGAACAAGGGGTACCGGGAAACCGACCATATCCGGGATTACTACCGCCTGGCGCGCTTCTAAGGCGCCTGGATGCCAGGATTTTCATGATTTCCAACACCCAGAATCGAATAGTTGAAGGCATGCAGCCTTTGAGGAGAAATTTCATATGAAACTCATACGCAAAAAACCTGCCGGACAAGCCCAGGGGCGCCCCGGCATCGGTGAAAGCATTGACCGTCGTGCATTCCTCAAGCGCTCCGGCCTGGCGGTAGGAGCGGGTGCTGCTGCATCCGTCCTGGCTCCGGGCAGGATCCGGAAGGCACAGGCGGCAAGTTCGGCCGCAACTGGCGATGTCACGATCAAGAAGAGCGTCTGCACGCACTGTTCGGTAGGCTGCGGCATCGTTGCAGAAGTGCAGAACGGCGTCTGGACCGGACAGGAGCCGGATTTTGATTCGCCGTTCAACCTCGGTGCGCACTGTGCAAAAGGCGCATCCGTGCGGGAACACGGTCATGCCGAGCGACGTGTCAGATATCCGATGAAGCTGGTCGGCGGCGAGTGGAAGCGCCTGTCCTGGGATGACGCAATCAATGAAATCGGCGATGGCATGCTCAGGATCCGGGAGGAATCCGGACCGGATTCGGTCTACTGGATGGGCTCGGCAAAACACAACAATGAGCAGGCGTACATGTTCCGCAAGTTTGCCGCCATGTGGGGCACCAACAACGTGGATCATCAGGCGCGCATCTGCCATTCCACGACCGTGGCCGGGGTCGCCAACACCTGGGGTTACGGAGCCATGACCAACTCCTACAACGACATGCACAACAGCAAGGCAATGCTGTTCATCGGTTCCAATCCGGCGGAGGCGCATCCCGTTTCCCTGCAGCATATCTTCCGGGCCAAGGAAAACGGCTCGAAGATGGTGGTGATAGATCCGCGATTCACGCGGACGGCGGCGCATGCCGACCACTTCGTACGGATCCGTCCCGGAAGCGATGTCGGCATTATCTGGGGCATGCTCTGGCACATCTTCGAAAACGGATGGGAGGACAAGGAGTACATTCGCCAGCGTGTGTACGGCATGGATGAAATCCGTGCCGAGGTCGCCAACTGGACCCCTGCGGAAACCGAAAGGGTTACCGGGGCGGACGAGGACACGGTGCGCACGGCAGCGCAGATGATGGCGGAAAACAGCCCGGCAACCTTCGTCTGGTGCATGGGCGGAACACAGCATACCATCGGCAACAACAATACGCGTGCCTACTGCGCTTTCCAGCTCGCTCTCGGCAATATCGGCAAGGAAGGCGGCGGTGCAAACATCTTCCGCGGCCACGACAATGTCCAGGGCGCGACCGACTTCTGCGTCCTGTCGCACTCCCTTCCCGGCTACTATGGCCTGAGCGATGGCGCCTGGAAGCACTGGTCCAGGGTCTGGGATGTGGAACACGAATGGATCAAGGGACGGTTCAGCGCCGAGGAGGTTGAAGGCGACAAGGGCAAGCCGATCCATCCGATGAACTACAAGGGCATCCCGGTCTCCCGATGGGTGGATGGCGTGCTGGAAGAGAACATCGGACAAAAGGACAATATCCGCTGCATGGTCTGGGCCGGACACGCCGTGAACAGCCAGACCCGCGGGCCGGAAATGAAGAAGGCCATGAACAAGCTGGACATGATGGTGATCATCGACCCCTATCCGACACATGCCGCCGTAATGCATGACAGGACAGACGGCGTTTACCTGCTCCCGGCCTGCACGCAGTTCGAGACCTATGGTTCCGTCACCGCGTCAAACCGCTCGCTGCAATGGCGTGAAAAGGTCATCGAACCGCTCTTCGAATCGCTTCCTGACCACACCATCTTCTACAAGTTCGCGAAGAAGTTCGGCTTCGAACAGGAGTACTGCAGGAACATCGGGGTCGAGAACGACGAACCGGACATCGAGGATGTCACCCGCGAATTCAACCGCGGCATGTGGACCATCGGCTACACCGGACAGAGCCCCGAACGGCTCAAGCTCCACATGGAAAACAAGCACACCTTCAATACCACTACCCTGAAGGCTGAAGGCGGACCCGCCGATGGGGAATACTACGGCATGCCGTGGCCCTGCTGGGGGCCGCCGGAGATGGGACATCCGGGCACGCCGGTGCTCTACGATCCCAGCAAGCCGGTAGCCGAGGGTGGCCTGTGCTTCAGGGCGCGTTTCGGAGTCGAACACGAAGGCAACAACATCCTTGCGGAGGGCTCCTGGCCAAAGGGTTCGGAAATCCGTGACGGCCACCCGGAATTCACCGCTGACCTGCTCAAGAAACTGGGCTGGTGGGATGACCTGACGGCCGAGGAAAAGACCCTGGCGGAAGGGAAGAACTGGAAAACCGACCTGTCCGGCGGCATCCAGCGTGTCGCCATCGCCCACGGCTGTGCGCCTTTCGGCAACGCCAAGGCCAGGGCGATCGTCTGGACATTCCCCGACCGGGTGCCGATCCACCGCGAACCGCTTTACACGCCCGACAGGGAACTTGCGGCAAGGTACCCGACCTACGAGGACCGCAAGCGGTTCTACCGTTTGCCCACTCGCTACATGTCGATCCAGGAGAACGATTACTCCAGGGACTTCCCGATCGTCTTCACCAGCGGCAGGCTGGTCGAGTACGAAGGCGGGGGTGAGGAATCCCGATCCAACCCCTGGCTGGCCGAACTGCAACAGGAAATGTTCTGCGAGATCAACCCCAAGGACGCCAACGACAATGGCGTGAAGGAGGGACAGATGGTCTGGATCGAAACCCCGGAAGGCGCACGGATCAAGGTCAAGGCCATGATCACGAACCGGGTGGCGCCGGGCGTGGTGTTCACGCCGTTCCACTTCGGAGGCTGGTACGAGGGCGAGGATCTCGTGCACAAGTATCCGCCAGGCACGGAGCCCTATGTGCGGGGTGAAGCGTGCAATACCGCATTCACCTACGGCTACGATTCAGTAACCCAGATGCAGGAGTCCAAGGTGACCCTGTGTCGCGTCAAAGTCGCTTGAGCGAGGAGAACAGTCATGGCAAGAATGAAATTCCTGTGTGATGCGGAACGATGCATCGAGTGCAACGGTTGCGTAACCGCCTGCAAGAACGAGCACGAGGTGCCGTGGGGAGTGAATCGCCGCCGGGTCATCACCCTCGGGGACGGCGAGGCCGGCGAAAAGTCGATTTCAGTCGCCTGCATGCACTGCACGGATGCACCGTGCGCTGCGGTCTGCCCCGTCGACTGCTTCTATACGACCGATGACGGCATCGTGCTGCATGACAAGGATCTGTGCATCGGTTGCGGCTATTGCTTCTATGCCTGCCCGTTCGGTGCGCCGCAGTATCCCGAGCAGGAAGCTTTCGGCGTGCGCGGCAAGATGGACAAGTGCACGTTCTGTGCAGGCGGACCCGGGGACGACAATTCTCCTGAAGAGATTGAACTTTACGGACGCAACCGGATATCGGAAGGCAAGCTGCCGCTGTGTGCGGAGATGTGCTCGACCAAGGCGCTGATCGCCGGCGACGGGGACATGGTCTCCGATATCTATCGCGAGCGTATCCTCAAGCGTGGCGGACGGCCGCAAACCTGGGGCTGGGACACTGCGTACAGCAAGACCAGCTGAGGTTCAGTGCAGGGGGACAGGGGAAGGACTGCATTCTCCTGTCCCCGCCTGTCGGCATCAGCCTCTCCTGTTTCGGGAAGTAATTCACGGTTTTTTCAAATGATCAAAAGCATCAAACAGTCTGTTGCCCTGACCGGAATTGTCGCGATGGCAGTCCTGCTGGCCGGTTGTCTCGAGTCCCCTGACGTCATCCTCTTCGAACCGGGCGTGTACCAGGGCATGAGCGATCCGCTGGTCTCGAACAGCGATTCCGCCGCGCTTCAGGAACGCCTTGCCAACCAGATGGACCGTTAGTTGCGGACAACCACAAGAAGCTGGAGAAGAATCCTCATGACGATACACCCGCAATCCCCGAAGCCGAATCGAAGCCGGCGCCTGCGCACCATGGGCTGGTCATTGCTTCTTATCGTGGCCAGCGCCATGATCCTGCCCACCGCCTCCTACCTGATTCCAGCGGATCCGGCATATGCACAGGTCAGCAAGGACGAAAACCAGCGGGCGAACTTCTGGCGTGCCGTACGCGATGGAAATGAGGGATACAGTTCGGTGGTCGGTCCGGAAACCGGGGTCTTCATCAACAACGGCGGCCAGAACTGGCGGCAGATGCGAAACGGCCCCGTTGCGACCTACGGCGGCTGGGCGATCCTGGGATCCCTGGGACTGATCGTGATCTTCTTCCTGCTGCGCGGACGCATCAACGTGGATGCGAACCGCTCAGGCCTGACAGTTCCCAGATGGCAGACCTGGGAACGGTTCATGCACTGGTATACCGCCATCGGCTTTGTCATGCTCACCATTACCGGCCTGAGCATGCTGTTCGGACGGGTCGTGCTGATTCCGGTACTGGGAGCCAAGGGATTCGCTGCCTGGGCCACCCTGTCGATCAACGTGCATAACTTCGTCGGACCGTTTTTCAGCCTCGGCGTGTTCGCCATGCTGCTGTTCTGGATCAGGAACAATATCCCGAACAATACCGATATCAGCTGGTTTGCCCGGGGAGGCGGCATCATCGGCAAGGCGCATCCAAGCGCAGGCAAGGCCAACGGCGGTGAAAAGGTGTGGTACTGGATCGTCATCTTCATCGGCCTGATAGCCGTCTGCGGGTCAGGCTACGCCCTGATCGGCTGGCTGGCACAGATCGGCATCGGGGATACCTCCCGTGCCTTCATGCAGGACATGCATCTGGTCCATGCGATCGCCGCACTGATCTGGATTGTCGTGTTCTTCGGACATGCCTACATCGGCACCATCGGAACGGAAGGCGCCCTGGAGGGCATGACGACCGGTCGAGTCAGCGTTGAATGGGCGAAGCAGCATCATGACCAGTGGTATGAAGAAGTCAAGGATCAGGCCGCGCATGCTGCCGAATCCAGCCAGCCCGATTCCGGGGCAGACGCTTCCACGACCTGAACCGGTCGGTTCGCGTCGAATCCCCGAACCCCTGCTTCCGTGCAGGGGTTTTTCATGTTGCTGATCTCAAGGAGTCCACTTCCCGTTGGACAGGTTTCCCCGACCCATCGCCGATGGCATGAAAAGGATCGGGGCCATGACCACCTGCGTCCCGGTCCAGTTCGACCAGGGAAACTGGGAAACCGCGGTGTTTTTCGAAGTGGGCGGGAAGCATTGCAGTGATGATCGGAAGATTCTCAGGAAAACGTGTTCCCCGCTCCCGGTCTCGATCGAGGCGGATCTCATCAACCATGCCAACGCAAGCGTGGTGACATTGCGTTTCGAGGTCATGACCCGCCACGACAACCCCCTTGTCGGAGAAGTGCTGCTCGCACCGGGTATCGGCGATACGCAATTCGATACCCTGAAGAACCTGTCCTCCCAGCACAACATGCGCTGGTACTTCGGCGACGGCACCTACAATGTCATCCATTCGCAACAGACAACGCTTTGTGAACACGAGCGGCAGGGTTATGAATCGATCCTGCAGGATGCCGTCAGGCATGATGCGGTAGTCCGCCTGACCGGCAGATACGATGCAAAGCGCGCATTCAGCGAAATTGTCAGCCACTATGCCTACAGGTCGTAACCTTCGAAAGGCGCTGTACCTCGCCGCCCTGCTGGGAACAGGTACGATGACAATGGCTTTCAGTCAAACCGGTTCATTCGAGGCTGCCGTCCGGAGCGGCAGCCTTGATGATATCGACTACTACCTTGAAAGTGCGAACATGGTGGATGTCCCGGGCGCGAACGGCAAGACCGCTCTCATGATCGCGGCCAGGGCCGGGAGAGTCGATCTGGTGAACAGGCTCCTGGACAGCCGCGCAAATCCGGATGCACGGACCATCACCGGCGGTACGCCGCTCATGTTTGCAGCGATCAGCGGCAGTATTCCCGTCCTCACGCGCCTGCTGGATGCCGGAGCCGATGTCAACGCAACCGGAAGCAACGGCTGGAACGCCCTGATGGTCGTTGCAGCCAAGGGACATGACAGGGCGGCGCAGCTGCTGCTGGATGCCGGCGCGGACATCAACGCCGCAGACATCTACCTGTGGACCCCCCTGCACCGGGCCACCTATGAAAACCGTGTTTCGGTGGTCAGGATCCTGCTCGGGCACAACGATGTCGATCTCCGGAGACAGGACGATCATGGTGCTACCGCCCTGCATCATGCGGCTGCCGGCGGCCACCGGGAAATCGCGCAGATCCTGGTAGATGCAGGGGCCGATCCGCAACAGGTCGACCTGTCGGGAAGGAGCCCGGCAACCTATGCCGAGCAAAGCGGTCATTTGCAGCTGGCATCCGTGCTTGTCCGGGAGGATCGGTAGCACATGACCGACAACATCCCGGAGTTGCCGGCCGCCTATGAACCGGTGGAAATCGACGAGGCCCCGGATATCCGGACCGCAGCTTCGGAACTGGCTGCGCGAGGATGCCCGGAAGGCACCCTGGTCTGGCTCAGACGCCAGACTCTCGCGGCGGACCGCGGCGGAGAAGCGTGGCACGGTCATGCGGGCGACCTCCACTGTTCGGTCATCCTCCAGCCCGAGTTCGAGGAAACCCGTTACGGGGAGTTGTTCCTCGTGGCGTCCGTCAGCATGGGCAACGCCCTGGCCACCCACCTTTCCCCCATGACGGCGCTGGGATACTGCTGGCCGAACCGGGTCATGATCGCCGATCATGCGCTTTGCGGCATCTGGCTGGACTGCGGGACCAGCCCGCACAACTGGCTGGCAGTTTCATGCTCGGTCAACCTGCTGGAATCCCCGGAAAACCTCCCTTCCGCAATCAGTGTACGGGAAGCCGAAGGGACCACCGACCTGACTGCAGCGATCCTCTTGCAGGGCTTCTCGCGGCAATTCATAACCGTCATCAACGCATGGAGCGATTCCGGCACGCAGGCCATCGTGGAAAAGTGGAAGATCCGCGGCAACCGCCCCGGTGACCGACTTGTACTGGCAGGAATCGACGGAACCATCACCGGTCTTGACAGCTGGGGCAACCTGCATCTTGAAACCGCAGCCGGGGAGGCCATCCGGCTGGACATCAATACCTTCGTACGCCGGACGGGAGTCACGAAGAAGCATTCCGATGGAAAAGATGATCGACGATCGGAAGTCGCTTGACCGCCGGACTTTCGTCAAGGTGTGCATGACGTCCCTGTCGGTCATTGCGGCAAATCCCCTGACCCTGGCGGCCAGTACCGAGGGAGTGCGTTCCCATAACAGGGTGCTGCTGCGAAAACCGGACGGGGAACCGGTCACCTCCTCCTGGCTGTCGGAACACCGGAGCGCCATCTTCCACTACCCCTATGTAACCACTCCCTGCTTCATCATCGACCTGGGACGGCCGGTAACCGCTCCCGAAGGATCCGCCTGGCCCGGAGGAGCGGGACCGGGCAGTTCCATCGTCAGCTATTCGGCCATCTGCGCGCACAGGCACAGTTACCCGACACGCAGCGCAAGCTTCATCAACTTCAGGCCGGAACAGATCACGTACGTGAACCGCGACGACGCGCAGGTCAGGGGCAGGGAACTGATCTACTGCTGCTCGGAAAGGAGCGTCTACGATCCGGCCGCCGGCGCCAGGGTGCTCGGCGGGCCCGCACCGACCGCCCTGACCTCGATCATGCTCGAACATGACCCGGAAACGGACCGCTACCATGCCCTGGGCACCCTGGGCAAGGAACAGTATGACGTGTTTTTCGAGAAATTCGCATTTCGCATAGCCCTTGACCATGATCGCGAGAATATTCGCGAGCCTGCAAGGGACGCCGCAACGGTTGTCCCGGCACTCGAATACAGTACCAATCAGGTCCGGTGCTGAAAGGCCCCGGTTCCATGCAACCCCGAGAACCCGATACATGAAACCATCCAGCACGCAATCCCTTGTACGGTCAGACATCGACTTCGACCGGGACGGCAAACAGGTCAGCTTCCTGGCCGTCCCCATCTCCACCAACGAGTCGGCATACGGCACCCTGGCCATCCCCATCATGGTCGTGAAGAACGGACAGGGTCCCACGTTTTCCCTTACCGGGGGTGTGCATGGCGATGAATACGAGGGGCCGATTGCCCTGATGAAGCTGTCACGGATCCTTGAGCCCCATCATGTGAATGGCAGGGTAATCATCATTCCCGCCCTCAACCTGCCCGCCGTGCTTGCCGGGCAGCGGTGCTCGCCAATGGACGGCCTCAACCTCAACCGCACCTTCCCGGGAAAGGCCGACGGCAGCGTCACCGAAATGATCGCCCACTACTTCTCGAGTGAAATCGTGCCGAGATCGGATTACCACCTTGACATGCATTCGGGCGGGAAAACACTGGAATACATTCCCTCGATTTTCGTGCCACAGGCGCACGGAGACTCGAGCCCTGCGAAGATGCGCCGAGCTGCGGAGGTGTTCGGCATCGATATTGTAGTACTCGAGGATGACGATTTTCCCGACTCCGGGCGATTTCTCACCGCCATGTTCACACGGGCCGGAAAACCCGGGTTCTGTACGGAGCTTGCCGGTGGCGGGCGCGTCACCCCCGCCGTGGTCTCCATGGCGGAGCACGGCATCCAGAATCTTCTGGTGAATGCCGGTATTGTCGAGTCGTCGATCCTGCCCCCGAGCCCCGGAACGCACCGGGACAGCCGGATCGTGCGCGTTGAAGACAGGCAATGCTACATCATGTCTCCGGATGACGGCCTGTACGAGCCGTTTGCCGAACTCGGCGATCCCGTGGAAACGGATCAGGTGATCGGCCAGATACACTTTCCGCAGCATGCGGACAAACCCGCGGTCCAGGTACCTGCCGGTCGCTCCGGCCTGTTGCTGTGCAGGCGAATACCCGGAATGGTGGCGCGCGGGGACAATGTCGCCATTATCGCCCAGCCGGCCTGAGCACCGGGACTCCGCTGCCTTCCGGCAATGCGGATAATCCTGGGAACAGGTCCTTCATCGGTGACAATCGAGCATGCGGCCGGAACTGCTTCCTGTCGGCCTGAAATGAAGCAGCCAGTGACACGGTCGCCGCATGTTTTTTGTTCACATGACCTGAGGACCATGGATTGCTTCGGCTTCGCTGGGCGAACGCCCGGGATGTGAAAAACCTGCTGCGCCATGAAGACGAATGCGATGCATTTCATGAACATGCCGCACCGGCCGGACAAGAGGGCGCAATGTCCTTGCCGGAAAGGGAAGCGAGGAATTTCGGCGAGAATGTCCGGTTTTCCGGAAAGCTGTTGAGCGATTCTGGGTCCCTGGCATTCTTCACGAAACCGAACCCGGGTCTGCGGGTGCTGCCTGCGGTTCCGGCAAGGCAACCCGATATTCAATTCAATGTGCCCCCCGCCTTCTCCTTCCCGAAAGAGCTTTCCAGCATGATTGGGCCGTTCGACCTGATGCAGTGGCAGGAGGTATCGACCAGATAATCAGGTATCCCCAGGCATGCTGCCATATTGACCACGAACCGCCAGGCAATGTCGCGAAACCTCGGGAATATCTGGTCGCACGGGGCTTTATATCCGGATCAGCGTGGCTGGACAGACACCACGATATTCCCGATGTGGCGCTTCTTCATGAAGGCTCTCTGGGCATCCGCCAGTTCCCTCAGGGGATATGTCCTGGCAAGCAGGGGAACAACCTGCTCCTGCTCGATGATCGAAACGAGACTGGCGAATCCGCCTCTCGGAATGACAGTTGCCCCCCTGAAGGAAAGGTCGCGGAGTATCAGCTTGCGCAGGTCGAACTCGACAACAGGCCCGGCTATGCATCCGCTTGATGCATAGCGCCCGCCGCGCCGCAGACAGTCGACCAGTACGCCGAAAATCTCTCCTCCCACCACGTCCACGGCAGCATCGGCTTCGCCAATCAGTCCGCGGATACTTCCGACAGGATCGCCATCGGAACGAAACACCACATGGTCTGCGCCGATATCACGCAGGGACTGCTCCTTGTCGGCGCTTGAGATCGCCACCACCCGCGCACCGCGCCTCCTTGCAAGCTGGACGGCCGCCGAACCCACTCCGCCGGATGCGCCGGAAACAAGTACCGTATCTCCGGCCTCGACCCCGGCCCTGGACAGCATGTTTTCTGCAGTTCCGTACGCGCAGGCGAAGGTTGCCAGCTCCTCATCCGAATATCGGGAATTGACAGCATGGACATTCCCGACCGGAGCGACCGTGTATTCGGCATATCCGCCATCCACCTCGGAACCGAAATATCGTGCACGACCCAGATCATCCGGGTGTTGCGAATCCAGGAACCAGGGATCGATCATGACACGCTTCCCGACCAGATCCGATCCCGGATCGTCCGCAACCTCCTCGACTATCCCGCATACGTCCGCACCCTGGATGCGCGGGAAAGCGATCGGGGTACTGCTCCAGCCCGCATCCGCATCGCGCGACGATGCATATCCCTGTTCACCGGCCGTCTCCGTTATCCCCTGCCTGACGCTTTCCGAATACCAGGCGGTCCGGGTATTGATGTCGGTGTTGTTCAGGCCGCAGGCAAGCACCCTGACCAGTGCCTCTCCAGGTCCCGGCACCGGTACCGGCACATCCTGCCTGTACTCAAGCCTGTCGAAACCGCCGTGACCGGTCAGCAGAACCGCCTTCATCGTACGAATGTTCATTGCTTTACCTCATGGTTTGTCTTGCTGGACATGACCCTGCCAAGACGTATACATCAATTGCCTGTATCTGACATCATGGATACGCCTAACCCTTGCCAGATTTCAGTTCAGCCCTGAAAAGTTCCAGTCTACTGGCATCCAGACAGTTGAAACTCTTCAAATCAAACAGTTCACTGGCGTCAGACAGATACTTTCCAAGGAGTTTCGTCTTGTCTTTGTCGCCATTGCGAAAATAGCTGATTCGTGCCTTGAGAATGTCATCGATCAGTTTCCCTTGACAGGCCTTTTGCTGCTCCATATCGGTATCCGTTCTTCGATTCCCGCACATGCACAGGCGATGAAGAAAGTACTCGTTGTAGAAATTCTTCGGCAGATTGCCTCGACTCATCGTCCATCGGAACAGCCTGACCATGCTTGTATCATCCTGCGGCAAGTGCTGTATCACGATCAACATGATTTCATACTGAGTTTCGCTATCCGGACTGTCTGATTCGAGAATGTTTTCGTACAGTTCAGTCCATTTTGCATCAGGCCACAGGTTCCAGATATGCACCAGACTCAGGCCTTGAACGTAAACCCTGTTTTTCTCTTCGAGATCATACAAGGCGACTCTCATGCCCTGGGGATTCAATGCCTGTTTCCATCTGGACTTTTCCTTCTCCAGGATATCCGGAGAGGAATGATTGATCTGACGGATCATGCTGCCCAGTTGGGTCAATCCTTCAGCATGCTCTCGGGTAGCCTTATCCGGATCATGCCAGTCTTCAAACAGCTCAAAACAGGCATTCCAGAATATTGTTCTGGCCTTATCGTCAAACTGTTCAAGCAGATATTGAAGAAAATCGCCTGGAAATTCCTGAACAAAGCGATCACTGGTTGGCGGCGGAGCCTTGCCAAAATTACCTAGCAATCGGTCCCGAATATACGAACAGGCAGAACTGTCGTCCTTGAAAAACTCCTCGATTACATGCTCATGAATCAACTTACCCGCTCCCTTCGCATCCTCTGTACATTGAAGAGATGAAAATTATCCATATTCAACCTCACCCCCTGACTCATCACACAACCACCAACACACTCGTGGGTATCATCGTTTTCATGCCTTAGGATTCCAGTCACCACAAACATGGAACGCCCCGCATCGGGCGGACCGAACCATGTAACACCTTTGCGGGAAAATCCGGGAATACGAAATCGCTTCGTGTTTGTGGCAATCTTCCGGCACCACTACAGGTACCGATTCTCGAATCCTTGCCGGAGACTGAAGAATGCACATCAAGCTACTTCACCTATCAAACCGAACAGGAAGGAACTGAACATGAAGAGTCCATCCGGAGGCTTGTCGACATCACCTACCTGAACAACTACGAAATCAGATTTATTGACAATCTCCATGATGGAAACGAACTGATTACCTTCGAAAAGCACAAATTCACCCCGGAACCCGGGAAACAATGACCAGACAGAAAAGGCCAGCCGAAAACCGGCTGCCCCTTCTACTGGATGCCTAGTTGCCGCAAGAGTTCGTCGCGCAATTCAACACCCAAGACACTTTGCACGATTTCAAGATCCATGCCGTGGTTAAATGCGCTTCGCTTCATTTCAGTATGTATTTCCTGGGCCGGTTCAATCCGTTTAACATGCTCAAAAGCAAAATCCTGTATCTCGAATGCCTCTTTTCCCTTTAGCTTATCCAGAAGAGATCGGGATTCATTTGACCCATTCCTTCGCGCCGATATCGTCAGATATCCTTTCCCCAAGGTCAGTCAGCCGGATTGGGCTATCAGACGCTATAGCCGCTGGTGGCAATCGTGCAAAGATTTTATTGATATTGTCATCTATTCTATCTATTCGGCCATCTATTCTATCTATTCGATCATCTATTCTATCTATTCGGCCATCTATTCTATCTATTCGCCTTTCAATGCGTGGCAAGCTGTCTAGTTTTTCACCGACCATTCCTTTCCACTCCTTATAACCAGCGGTTTCCTCCATGCGTACATCAACCCTTGTTTTCCAATCCAAAGGGGAAAGTACGTACTTCCTGAGCATCTTCAGCATGGAATATATCGCGCTGTTGTAGTGTGGCTAATAGTATAAACGCCTGACAGAATCCCTGTCACGCTATCAGATCCCGATACGTCAACTGCTTTCCCAGGGTTCCCAGGAATCACGTTCCTCATCTGCTCCAGGGTATCAAGATCCCCTTACCCCGGCTCTGCCGGAGAATTCGTTTGCGTACCTTTGCAGATGCTTGCAGCTCATGTGGTGGTACACGCCATGACAACCTCGTTTCAGCATTGCCCAGAAGGATTCAATGTCATTGGTATGGGCCTGATCCCTCACATACTCCGATACGCCATGCCTGACCGCTTCATGTCTGTTCGGCATGCCAATATAGTGCTTGTGTTCATCCGTGTACACAAGGGCATCCGATGACACGTTTTCCATGATCATCCCGTGCAAGGGCGTCTTGTCGGTTCTTTCCGCCACCCTTGCCTTGATCTTCCTGCTCCTGCGTTCCCTGGCTCCGACAACAGCCTTCTTTCCAACTGCACCTCTACCCGTATCCTTCAACTCCCTGCGCTTCCTGTTCGACATGTTCCTGCGCTTGCCGCCCATATGCGTTTCATGAACCTCCACAATGCCGGAAAGCAATTCACGGAATCCATCCTCATTCCATGACTTCCGAACACGATTCAGCATGAACCAGGCCGTCTTCTGCGTGACATTGATATCCCTGTGCAACTTCATGCTGGATACCCCTTGAGATTGATCACGTACAGGCAGATGGCAAACAACCATTTCCTCATCGGCACCTTCGAATTTGCGGACAACCGTACCAGTCCTGACACTGAAATACGATCTGCAATCCCTGTACCAGTACGGCATTGGCTTGATGCTTCTCACGGCATAGATTTCAAGGGAACCACAGTGCGGGCAATACCTGCCTTCCGACCAGCGAACGGATTCGAACCAGTTCACAACAGACTTC
>JAJDVC010000095.1 GCA_022826305.1 Gammaproteobacteria bacterium
CTCCTCGCCGTAGGCGTTCTGGGTGTAGGTTTTCAGGTGCAGGAAGTAGGCGCCAACCGGACCATACCCGTCCTTGAAACGGCACAGCACGATTCGGTTCTCCATCTGTGTCATCTTCGCGCCAGCCAGGATCGGCAGGGCGTAGGCGGAGGCGGAACTCCAGGGCGCATACCAGGTGCGGCCCATACCCTCGCCCACGGAACGCGGCTTGAAGATATGGGAAGCGCCGCCAGCACCCACGATCACCGCCTTGGCGCGGAACACATGGAAATCCCCTGTACGGACATTGAATCCCACGGCGCCGCCCACCCGATTGGGGCGACTCTCGTCCATCAGCAGGTGGGTCACCATGATGCGATTGTAGATCTTGTCTGCGGATTTGCGCGCAGCCTCCGCCACAATGGGCTTGTAGCTTTCGCCGTGGATCATGATCTGCCACTTGCCTTCGCGCTGGTAGCGACCGGTTTCGGGATCCCGCATCAGCGGCAGACCCCACTCCTCGAACTTGTGCACCGTGGAGTCGACGTGCCGCGCCATGTCATAGGCAAGATCCTCGCGCACCATGCCCATGAGGTCGTTGCGTGCATACCGGACATGGTCCTCAGGCTGGTTCTCGTCCCACTGCATGCCCATGTAACAGTTGATGGCGTAGAGCCCCTGCGCCACGGCGCCGGAACGGTCGATGTTCGCCTTTTCGGCCACAACGATCTTGAGGTCGCGTCCCCAGTAGCGCGCCTCGTAGGCTGCACCAGTGCCGCCCATGCCGCCGCCGACGACCAGGATATCGCAATCCTCGAATACGGTTTTGAAGCCCATCAGTAGTATACCCCTTGCTTGAATCTGGCTTTGTCAATGGTCGGCAGACCGGTATCGATGTTCAGGGCATCCGGCTCGTAGCACAGCAACTGCGACTCGAGCGCTTCCTCACCGGGCACCGCCAGTTCCGCGAGCCGCGGAATCTTCTCGCCCCAAGGCTCTGTCGTGATGGGGGAAACGAAATTCTTCTCCCGACCGTCGCGGAACTTGATACGCCAGGAAATCGTTCCCTTCTCCTCCTCCCGCAACACGCGGACACTGTGACCGAGCGGCGAGAAGTCCGCGTAGCCACGACAGTCAATGGCGTTCTGCGGGCAGGCCTTCACACACGAGTAGCACTCCCAGCACATGTTCGGCTCGATGTTGAGCGCACGCCTGTAGGTCTTGTCGATGTGCATGATGTCCGAAGGACAGATATCCACGCAATGGCCGCAGCCATCACATCGTGTCATGTATACAAAGGTTGGCATGGTTATATTCGTCAGTGGTTGATCGGTTCACTGCGGCGGGGTACTGGCCGCTCAATGGCAGA
This sequence comes from Gammaproteobacteria bacterium, assembly GCA_022826305.1. GTDB lineage: Bacteria > Pseudomonadota > Gammaproteobacteria > Arenicellales > Poriferihabitantaceae > Poriferihabitans. Next base: position 1,349 of record JAJDVC010000095.1, read on the forward strand.
AATGGTGCATTCAGTAATGCCGTGGCAGTTCCCGCTTGATGCCGAGCCCGAACCTGGCCGGTGCATCAGCCGGCGGCGGCAGGTTGCTCCTTGAGCCGTCGGCTTCCGCCACGCGCTTCTGGAACGCAGCGGCGGGCTTGAAGAACATGTGGGCAAACTTGGACCACGGAACACCACCGAACAGTACCACGGTGGCGATGATGAACAGCAGGAAAAACAGCCAGGAGAGCGTGGCGGCACCAGTATTCTGGAAGAAGGACCAGAGCAGGGAGAACGTGGTGCACGCCACAAGCGAGACCACGAACAGATCAGCCCGCATGAACCGGAAAGGGGAATTGCCCTCGGCAGCAACATCCACGCGGATGAAGAACCAGAACCAGTAACCACCCACGCAAACCATCATGGCACCGAGATGCCATAGCAGCGGGTGGATGGCTGGCGTGTCGACACCGGGTTTGCCGTAGCAGAATATCATGATGCAGGAAGTGATCACGAACAGGATGAACCCGTACATGGTCAGCAGGTGTGCCAGGCGACGGTGGGGATGACAGAACTCTCCCGATGCAAGGACATCATGGGCGGCCGTCGCGACCGCGATTCCGACCTTCTCGCCACCGCTGACCTGACGCGAGCCAACGGCTTTCGCCCTCCTCATGTTCTGGAAGAAGTATTTCGCACTTTTCTTGTGAATCACATCAAGGATCGTACCCGCCACCACCAGCAGGAACATGATCACCACGAAGGTCTGCGCGGCAGAAGGCGGTATCGTCGCCGAAATCCCGGCGAAAGGGTTACTGGTCAACATGGGGCATGGGCTCTTTTCAGGGTATCAGGCGTGGGCCATGAAACTTTTTTCCGGTAGTCCGGCAATTCTATGCGAACCGCAATCGCGGTTCAAACGGGGGAGTTTTTTGTGATCAATAAATCCATTTTATAGGAACCCACGCCTGAAGATCTGGAATTTCATTCCGGGACATGGCCCGGCGCAGACCTCTGGGGATCATTATTCAAAACCCCCTGCAGCCCCGACAGGAATCATGGACCGTGCCGTGAATGTTGCAGCTTCCAACTTCGTCCACTGCCTAAATGAGGATGAGGAAACCCCTGAATCGAAATGGCGAATGTCCGGCAGTTCGACGAGGGCTCCCCCGAGCCGATCGCTGTTGCTCCTCTCCCGTCGTCAAGCGAGATACTTCCATATCGCTCGCGTGTTTCCCACATTTTCACCCCCACCAGATTGCCCGCATCGTCGCTGTTCTGCAACGTGTCGATACCTGGGCAACCCTCATGAGCGCGCATCTTCGACAGGATTGACTTGAGGCATGCAGCCAGTTCGTTCCCGGTGCCAGGTTTCGCCCTGATTTCGAGTAGCACTCATAACTGCGGCGATGCTGGACTTCCATTGGAAGACTCAAGGGATAGTGACAGGATCATTTCATCCTTGAACACGGCTCCGACGAACGGAGGGACGGCCTCAACCTGGACGGCGAGATACCAACCCGGAGGCTGGATGCGGATCTCACTCACGATCCGTCCTTGCGGGAAATGGTGACCCATTCCCGGGGCGGTGGCGGCTACCAATCCCCCGAGGGAGCGGAACTGGAGCACCCTCTCCAGATTGGTCAGCCCCAAACAGGGTGCGCGCACATGAAACCGCATGCACATTCCGCCTTGGCAGGCGTTGTACGGATCAGGCAAACGATCAGTGCCAACCGTAATGACCACCATTTCCGCAACCCTGACCGTGACATTCCTGAACCCCATGTTTTCAACCAAAGTCGCCCCGAACGCCCAGATGAAACCGTTGAGGCCATCCTGGATGATTCTGAAGAACCAGTACTGGTCAGGTTCAAAATCCCAGTCCCGAGCCACGAGTAACGTTCCACGGTCCGGGGGAATGACAGATCCGGTGGACTCGTGAGGCCACTGAACCATGCGGAGCAGCATCCTCAGACAAGTATATAATTACCATTTCTTCCCTGCCTGAATGACATCTGCGACCAGCCCCCCATGACCTTCGAGTTCGACAGATCGATTCCCCGATTTTCAAGGGACTACCGGCAGGACGATCCGGAATACGGAACCGTGACAATAGATGAGGACGTGTTTCGCGTTGTACATGATCCCTTCTGGCGCAAATTCGCCTCGGGCTGGGAGCCGGATACCGAGCGGGTATACCGTCAACTGATCAAGCCGGGCAGCACCGTGCTTGATATCGGCGCCTGGATAGGCCCGACGGTACTGCTGGCCCTGGCGTGCGGGGCGCAGCGCATCATTGCCCTGGAACCCAATCCCGGCAGTCATGCCGCCCTTGGCAGCCTGCTGAAGCTCAATCCGGAAATCGCATCCCGGGTCGAACTGCACGAATATGCCGTCAGCGACCAGATGGGTCGTGTTTCAATGGGCATGGCCAAGGGGGAGACGGACACCAGCACAAGCGGACTGGGCGGAAGCGAATTCACCGCCACGGCCATCACCCTGGAGCGGTTCATGAAGGACCACCCTCCCGGCCGGGCGAGCCTGGTCAAGATAGACATCGAGGGATCCGAAGCGCTACTTGCAGGGGACCTGGCCCTGCTTGCCGACCAGCCCGTCCACCTGTCCATACACGTCCCCCTGTTCCCGGAACGGGCCGACATTCACACACTGCTCGGGACACTTTCGCGTTTCGATGCATTCGACGACAGGGGGAAATACCTCCAGACCGGAGAGCTGTCTGCACGGATCACCACGCACACAAGCCATCCGCCATGGGGATCGCGACACGGCAACTATTTCGAGGTGCTGCTGGTTCCTCGGTAGTGCCCGGCGAGGCGGCCCCGCCTGAAGACTCTTCCGTCCATGCAGACCAGCCCGGACACGATCAGACCAAGACCGGCAAGATCCCTGTCGTGTATCTGCTCGCCCAGGATACCGACACCCAGCAACATCGCGCTGGCGGGAATCAGCAGTGCCACGAGCGACATGTTGGTTGCGCCGCCTGAAGACAGGATGCGAAAGAACAGGATATAGGCCAGGGCGGTGCTGAGGATTCCGAGCATCACCACGGAGATCGTCACGTCTAACGGCGGAAAGCCCAGGTTCCAGGGCCGGTCCACCACCATCACGATCGGGATCATCATCGCGGTAGACATGCAGACCTGACCCGAGGCAACCGCTATCGGCCTGACGCCCAGTTCCCGGAACCTTTTCCCGTAGATCGTGGCAAAGGCATAGGCAAGCGTGGCGCCCAGGCACGCCAGCATCCCCAGAAAGGCAGGACCGATTCCTTCAAGGGCACTCGAACCAACCATCAGGACAACGCCGGAAACCCCAAGGCCGACTCCCGCGACCTTGTTGACAGTCATTTTCTCGTCATGGGTCAGGAAATGTGCAAGCAGTATGGTAAAAACCGGAACGAATGCATTGAGGATGGAGGCAAGGCTGCCGGTTATGTGCACCTGCCCCCAGCTCAGCAGGCTGAATGGTATGACATTGTTCAGAAGCCCCATGCAGATCAGCGCACCGGGTATGCGCAGGAAAGTCCGCATGGAACCACCCGAAAGCAGGAAGAACAGCAGCAGCGCCAATGCCGCGATACCCACCCTGAGCAGTACCAGCGTCAGGGGAGGCAACGCTGCCAGGGCAATCTTTGTAAAGAAGAACGAACCACCCCACAGAACGGACAACACGACAAGCAGGGTCCAGTCCAGCCATCCCATGCGATTGCGGCTTTCCGCTGGCATCACCCGTACGGTTCCCCGGCGTTTCCGAACCCGTTCAGGAACCGGCGGGATGTCCACGCATCGAAAGGCGACGCGGTTTCACCGAGCCAGACACCACACAAGCCAGGTGACCAACCTGTCGGCCACCCACACGGGGTGCAGGCGAAATTATGTCCTTCCCTGGCCTTCCGTCTTAAGGTAGCTTTCGAGGGAATCGTCCAGCGCATCGACCCATGCGGTGTGATGCGGCGGCGCCATGGTTCCCGTCATGGGGGACTTGTATCCGTTATCCCGGAAAGTCATGATGTTCTGTTTCTTGTGCTTCTTCCACTCGAAGAACGCCTGATTGGAATCCTTGATGTCGAAATCCGGATAGTCCGTCATGGCCATCAGGTGAAGGGTGTACTTGCCCTGGTATTCAATCGCGCCGTAGTCGTCGGGAATATCGTCCTCTTCCTCACGCCACTTCGCGATATCCGCCTCCATTTCCTCCTCCGAAGGCACGGACAGACGGCCCATGATGATATCCCTTGCGTACCAGGCCTGTGCATCGAACATGTTGAAGGTATACCACTGGTCCTGCATGCCCAGGTACATCAGTTTCGGATTGCCGGTCCATACCACGCCGTTGTACAGGTTCACGGGATACAGGCGATTATTGGTCTTGAGCTTCAGTTCTTCCGCCATGAACGGAAAATGGTGAAGGTATCCCGTACACAGGATAATGGCGTCCACCTCCGCGGTGCTGCCATCCAGGAAAGTCGCCGTGTTCTTCTCGACTTTCTGAAGCAGCGGCACCTCCTTCCAGTTGTCCGGCCACTTGTAGCCCATCGGCGCCGTACGATGGGAGACCGTAACGGACCTGCAACCATACTTCCAGCATTGCGAACCAATGTCCTCGGCAGAATAGGAAGTACCGATGATCAGGATGTCCTTGTCCTTGAATTCCAGGGCATCGCGAAAATCATGGGCATGCAGAACGCGCCCGTTGAAGGTGTCGAAACCCTCGAACCACGGTACGTTCGGCGTGGAGAAATGCCCGGTGGCCACGATCACGTAATCATACTCTTCGGCATATTCCCTGTCCTTGTCATGATCCTGGGCAACTACCGTGAACCGACCGGTGGCGCCGTCGCAGGTTACATGCCGGACCGGCGAGTTGAAGCGGATCCAGTCCCGCACTCCAGCCTTCTCGACACGTCCCTTGATGTAGTCGAACAGTACGGCGCGCGGCGGGTAGGACGCTATGGGCTTGCCGAAATGCTCCTCGAACGAATAGTCGGCGAACTCGAGTCCCTCCTTCGGCCCGTTCGACCACAGATAACGGTACATGCTGCCATGCACCGGCTCGCCATGCTCATCCAGTCCGGTACGCCAGGTATAGTTCCACAGCCCCCCCCAGTCCGACTGCTTCTCGTAACAGACTATTTCGGGAATCTCGGCACCCTTTTTCCGGGCCGACTGAAAGGCCCTCAATTGAGCCAATCCGCTTGGCCCGGCACCGATAATCGCAACTCGCTTTGTCATGCAACCACTCTCCTTAACAATTTGAGGATCAAATAAATTCAACAGGCATGATCATACACCGCATTCCGGGCGCGAGTACAGGGCATGGAGCAGACGGATGCCTGTCAGCAGGGACCGTATGCGATCAGGATTACCGACTTCCCTGCTCGCCAAGCTCCGCACCGACCGCATTGACCACCAGGGACTGGAAATGGTGCACGGCGTGTTCGGACAGTTCGCTCCGGTCCCGGTCGACCATGATCCTGCCCTGGTTGTACGCCTTCGACTTCAGTCCCCGCTGCACGCTCTCGCAAAGCGATATGTCTTCC
>JAJDVC010000102.1 GCA_022826305.1 Gammaproteobacteria bacterium
GGAAGACATATCGCTTTGCGAGAGCGTGCAGCGGGGACTGAAGTCGAAGGCGTACAACCAGGGCAGGATCATGGTCGACCGGGACCGGAGCGAACTGTCCGAACACGCCGTGCACCATTTCCAGTCCCTGGTGGTCAATGCAATCAGCCAAGATGTCTGCGGACTGGAGCCGAAGACTTGACAAATCAACGGATACTTGCTGTGCCAGCCGATTCCTTAAATTAATCCTGATTATCAAATAACAACTGTATATTTTTATTTTTAATGAATTTTAATTTCTGGAATTGAAATGATCTCTGATCATGTCAGCAGAGATCAAGGACTACGGGTTTTCAGGACAGCATTGAAGCCTGCTACGAGATGGAGGATCGGCGATTTCTGGTTCGGCAGCCTCCTGCCGGGATCAGGGATCTGAAGCATTTACAGATGCATCATCCGCTCCCCGGAGTTCGACCCTGCAAGTGGGACAGACCCAGACTTCCGGCCTGGGGTTTTAGCCAGATGAAACGACACTCCGGCACATGGAGCAGACAAGGGATATGTCAGGAGGGAAAGTATGGACAAACAGGATCAGCTATAATCCATGGATGCGGATTCTCTTGTACATTTTGCCGGGTATCATGTTGTCAGGGTGCCTCGGCGTCGCAACGGAAATACCTGAACCGCAACCTGCAGAATCGGAGCCTGCATCACTTGCCCCGGTGCTGCCCGACAGTCAGCTGCTTGACCGGGCAGAGCTGGACGTAGCCATTGTTCAGGATTCCGGTTCGGAATGGACTGTGCGCGATTTTTCCAGACCCTATTCACGGATTTCGCTACATGAAATGCTGCGGAATGCTCGCATGTATCTGAACAGGCAGGACGTGGAAGAAGCTGAACGCATGGCGCTGCTGATCTCGCGCCTGGCTCGGCTGGCCTGGCATCAGCAAGCCGGGAATCGCCATGTCAAGCCTGTTTATCCTGTACCTGTCACCAATGATGCGGAACCATGAACAGAAAGATTCATACGGTTCGCGAATTGTGCCTGGACCTGCGGAATACCCTCGAGTCACGCTATGCCAGCATCTGGGTTGAGGGTGAAGTATCGGCCCTGGCGACACCACCTTCAGGGCATATCTACTTCTCACTGAAGGAAGGCAATGCCCTGATCCGCTGCACATACTTCAGGAATCGCCAGAATGCGCGAAATGCCTTTCCCTCGGAAGGAAGCCAGATACTGGCGGAGGGGCAGCTTTCAATGTACCAGCCACGCGGCGAACTTCAGATGGTTGTCCGGTTGATAGAAGCATCAGGGGAAGGTGCCATGAGACTGGCCTTTGAACGACTCAAGAACAAGTTGCTCGCCGAAGGATTGTTCGAGCAGGCACACAAGAAATCCCTGCCGGACTTCCCCCGAGCAATCGGCCTCATCACCTCCACTGGGGGAGCTGTTCTGCACGACATGCTGGTCACCCTGTCCCGACGCTACCCCTGTATCAGGATAATCGTTTATCCCTCATCGGTTCAGGGAGACAATGCTCCCGATGATCTGGTGAAGATGATTGGTCTGGCGGGGGAAAGAAGCGAAGTCGATGTCCTTGTCCTTGCACGCGGAGGAGGTTCGGCAGAGGATCTCATGGCATTCAATGACGAACGGGTAGCCAGGGCCATTTTCCATTGCCCGATTCCCCTGCTCAGTGCTGTCGGCCATGAAACCGACTTTTCGATTTCAGATTTTGTTGCAGACCACCGGGCGCCGACACCAACGGCAGCCGCCGAACTGGTCGCGCCTGACTCGTCCGTGCTGACGCGTCGATTCCAGACGCTTGAGCAGCGGATTCGGAACCTGCAAGCCAGATTGATTCAGGACAGTTTCCGGACTGTAGACTATCTGAATGCCAGACTGGTGCATCCGGACCGGAAACTGGTGCTGATCCGACATGCGCACACCGGCTTGCATGGCCGACTGGCGGAACTGGCTGTGCGCAACATCCAGGGCGGAAGATCCCGAACCAGCAATCGAAGCATTTCCCTGCGTGCCCACTCTCCTGCAAACACGCTGAAGCTGGCGCGTGCCCGCCAGCTGAAATTCCATGGTTCCCTGAAACAGATTGCCCGCATTGCGCTTGAACACTACTCGCGGCAGATTGCAGAAAAAACGCAGGCCATACGCCTTCTGGGTCCCGGTGATACCCTGTTCCGGGGCTATGCCATCGTGCAGGACACAAACAAGGCAATCATCACGTCACCCACAGAAGTGGCAACTGGGGATAATCTGGAGATTACCGTATCGCGCGGGAAGTTCTGTGCCCGTGTCTCCTGATCGGCCATTGATGTCCGAGTCGATCGGTGCTGTTCGGGTCGGCTTGATCGGCATGCTTTTCTCAATATCATGCAACCTGCTGGCTGAATCGCCTGATCTGCCTGTGCACAATCCCGTACCCGGGGGCATAGCGGTTCTTCCGATAGGACCGGATGACATGCCTTCGCCTGCTGTCCATTTCGGAAAGCGGCCGGTTCCGGTAGTAAATGGCAACGGGACATGGAACGCACTTGTCGGACTGCCCCAGGATATCGTGCCGGGACGGTACATGGTTTCCGTCAACCGATCAGACGATCAATCGGAGCTTCGTCATTTCACGGTTACTCCGTTGCCAGCCTCCTACAGGCAACGCATGATCATGTTGCCTGAATTGATCAGGCATTTCGATCTGGCGGTACAGATTCCAGATCCGGCTCCGATTGCCGGAACTCCCGAAATCAGCGCGGGGTTACCCGCTGAATTCGTTTTCAGGCATGCTGCCGAGGCCCGGATCATTGTCCCTTATGGCCGGGTCGTCCAGGAGTCTGGCGGGACTGCCCTGATCAACCATCCCGGAATCTCCTATTTCACCGGACGGGACAGTTTCGTAAAGGCGCCGGGGTCCGGAGTGGTCATGCGCGTAATCGAGTCGGATGACCGTGGCAATTCCCTGGTTCTGGTACACGGGGACGGCTTCCAGTCGGTATTGACGCATATGGGCCGGATCCTGGTAGTACCCGGGGACATTGTCGAAATCGGACACAGGTTGGGCACAGTGGCCCGAATCCCTCAATCGGAACTTGGGCGCGTTGACTGGTTCTTGCTGCTGAACGGAACCAGCATAGACCCGTCACCGCTACTGGCGCCCGCTCCGACTTCCTCCTGACCGGTTTCGATACAAGATTCCGGAAGCGCCTTTTGCAGCAAATGGATTGTCCTTTTCCCTGGTCAGGATCCTGACCGGGGTTCCTGTAAGCCCATAGGCTCGGGAAATGGATCTGGCCAGATACCGCCGATAGGCAGGTGTCATCTGGCTTACATGATTTCCGTGCACAATGACAACAGGAGGATTTCTACCGCCCTGATGCGCGTATTTTGGCTTGATGGGTCGTCCGTGATACATGGGCGGTGGAGTCTGTCTCACGGCTGCCGCAAGCACCTTGTTCAGACTTGATGTGGACAGCTTGACGAGAGCCGAATCCAGAGCACGTTGCACTGCCGGCATGATTTCAGCAATGTTCGAACCATGCAGGGCGGATACAGTGATCCGTTCATGCTCGGGCAGAAATGACAATCGATTGTCCGCAATTTTCAGGATCTCCCGTTTGTGGCTGCGTTCCAGTCCGTCCCACTTGTTGACCGCAACGACCAGTGAGCGTCCCAGATCATGAATCATGCCCGCGATGGCCAGATCCTGGGTATTGAGCCCATCAACTGCGTCAAGAACCAGCAGGACAACCTGGGCATGCTCAATTGCCTGCAGAGTCTTGATCACGGAAAACTTCTCGATGGTTTCGGCAATCCTCGACTTCTTCCTGACCCCGGCAGTATCAATCAGCACATAGGACTGATCCTGGAATGCGGCCGGAATACGGACACTGTCCCTGGTGGTGCCCGGCCGGTCGCTGACAATCATGCGGTTTTCGCCCACAAGCCGGTTAGTCAGCGTGGATTTGCCAACATTGGGCCGCCCGACAATGGCCAGACCTGGAGCATCGCGAGCATGCGCCGATTCCTCGGAGACACTTCCCAGGGCATCTTCGACCCGTTCCAGCAGTTCTGCAACACCCTGCCCCCTGCGTGCCGAAATCGGTAGCGGTTGTGTCAGACCCAGTTCTGCAAACTCCGAGAGGATCGTATTGCGATCCGCCAGATCGGCCTTGTTGGCGAGCACTTGAACATCAACCCCGGAACGCCTCAGCAAATCCGCGATGGACAAGTCATGCTGCGCCAGTCCCTGTGAGCTGTCGACAAGAAAAAGCGCCAGTCTCGATTCTTCAAGCACCTGAAGTACCTGATCCCTTACAAGCTCGAAGAATGGCGTGTCCGCCCCATCGATCCCTCCGGTATCGACGACCAGAAACGGATATCGACCGAGTCGGCTTTGCCCGTAAATACGATCCCGGGTGGATCCCGGCTGATCATTGACCAGCGCATCCCTGGACTGGGTCAGACGATTGAACAGTGTCGATTTGCCTACATTGGGACGACCGATCAGGGCGACTACTGGATTCATGACTCGGCATGCTGGAAAGATACGACCAGTGCTGCGGGCGCTTTCCTTACCTGTCCTTGAAGGCGATTGCCGAGATATCGCCTTCAGCTGAAGTGACGATTGTCGACTCTCCGTTGACGATGAGTCCCAGCACGGCATCCGACACAACCTTGAGCGTCTGTACCAGCATCCCGGTCTGCCGGTCCAGCATGTGGATTCTGCCGCTTGCGTCACCGATCACGACCCGGTTGCCGACTGCAACCGGAGCGCTCACGCCATGACCACGAAAGATGTCCTGCTGCCAGATCATTTCACCGGTGTCGGCATTCAGGGCAGCCACCTCACCCAATTGCCCGGTAAGGAACAATTCCTGTTCGGACAGGAACATGGGTAGCCGGGTAGAGAAATGGGTACGCCATCGGATTCCGGCATCCTCGAGACGGTAAGCCACGATGTTTCCCTGATAGCTTGCCGCATACACGGTCTCCCCGTTGACGAGCGGCGACGCATCAGCGTCGGATATCCGTTCTATTTCATTTCGTCCGCCGGGATGCGATATCTCGACTTCCCAGTAATCCCGTCCGCTTACCACATTGTTGGCTATCAGCTTCCCGCTTGACAGCCCTGCCAGCATGACATTTCCATAAATGACCGGGGGCGAGTCGCCCTGTACGGTCAAACCGGGAACCTTCTTGCTGATCTGCCAGGTGGTTTCACCGGTGTTCAGGTCAAGCCCGATTATGAGACCGTCGGAAGTCCTGATCACTGCCTTCGTCCTGCCGACCACAGGTGGGGATGAAATCTGGCGCTTGATCGGATTAACCCACACAATGCTTCCATCCTGTGCATCAAGGGCTGTTACATTACCTGAATCATGCCCGACCACTACGGTTCCCTCTCCAACACCTACAGCGGCGTTTA
>JAJDVC010000058.1 GCA_022826305.1 Gammaproteobacteria bacterium
CACGGGACCGGACCGGCTCCAGAATCTCCTGCATGGTCTCCATCGCGCCACCGGCCAGCGGGTCGTGGTGCTGGTGGACGAATACGACAAGCCGATCCTGGACGTCATCGACAATCCGGAAATGGCCAGGGCCAACCGGGACTATCTGCGAGGGTTCTACGGCATAATCAAGGACAGCGCCGAGCATGTCCGCTTCGTCTTCGTCACCGGCGTCAGCATGTTCTCCCGGGTGAGCCTGTTCTCCGGCCTCAACAATCTCCGGAACATCAGTCTCGACCCGGAATTCGCCACCATCTGCGGCTATACCGACACCGATCTGGATACCGTGTTCGCCCCGGAACTGCCGGGACTCGACCGGAACGAGATTCGCAGATGGTACAACGGCTACCACTGGCTCGGAAGGGAGAAGCTCTACAATCCCTTCGACCTGCTGCTGCTGTTCCAGACCCGCAATTTCGAGGCTCACTGGTTCGAGACGGGTTCCCCGACCTTCCTGTTCCGGATGATGATGGAGCGGGGGGGCAGCCCGCTGGAACTGGAACACCGGAATACGGATGTCCGGCAGTTGTCGAAATTCGATGTCGGCAACATCGGCATCGACGCGCTCCTGTTCCAGACCGGATACCTGACCATCACCAGCAAGGAGCAGGATGGCGTACAGACCTTCTATACCCTGGATTATCCCAACCTTGAAGTGCGCCAGAGCCTGAACAGGATCTTCTGGACTACCTTGGTCAGGAAGGCAGGGAAGTCTCGGACAGTGGCAAGGAACTTGTCAATCTCCTGATAGCCAATGACTTCGACGGGTTCGCGGATCACTTGAGATCCTTCTTCGCCGGGATTTCATACCAGTGGCAGGGCGGCAATGGTCCGGCGCGCTACGAGGCGTGGTACGCCGGGATGCTGTACGCCTGTTTCCGCACCATCGGGCTGGACCTCCGGGTGGAGGATTCATCGAGCCGGGGCCGTGCCGGCATGGCGGTGCTCCACGGGGGGCAGGTGTTCGTGTTCGAGTTCAAGATGTCCGCCGGGGAAAAAGATCGCGCCGCCGCCGCTCAACAGGCCATCGAACAGGTCCGGGAAAGGGGCCATGCCGACAAGTACCGGGGCCGGAACGAACCGGTCCACCTGATCGGCGTGGCCTTCAACAGCGACCGGAGTCCGGCAGCGGTGGAAGTGATTCCGACCTGAACGTTCTGAAAGCCTTCATTTTCAAGGCTTCAGCAGATAGCGATGCTGCGGGAAATCCTGATGACTCTACCATTACTTCACTGTTCTCACATCACCCGAGGACCGGATTGGCACGCATGTTGGATAACGCCCTTTTATCTTCCGGTCACCGAGGTTCCCCTCACCAATCCGGACATTGCACGAGCACCGATGAGCAGTGGATATTTCGGGATTCAGGAAAATCCCGGACATGCCGCCTTGCGATATAATGGACGGATCGTTGCATAACCGCATGGATTGCATTCCGCTGTAGTATCGGGCTTGTGAATCACCAGATCGGAATTCTCGAAGCAGTATCTGATCATGCGGTTTTCCTGGAATGGGAAATCGCAGAAAAGAGCGTTTTGCCGGGTGTTGTGGAGGACCTGTCTGGTTTCCTGCGCGACTCGGGGCATGTGTTCGGGATGGGAGCAGACCTCACCAGGGTGCTTGGATTGTCTGTTCCGGGACTGGAGCCGTTTCCGGACTACTCCACGTCGCAGATGCAAATTCCCTCGACCCAGACTGCCTTGCTCGTAATAGTGCGCTCCGACATGGAAAGACAGGCCGCCGACATTGCAGATACGCTGGAGTTGAAACTTGCCCCCGGTTTTCGAATGGTATCCAGGACAGGCGCCTTCAAGTACGAGGGAGGAAGAGATCTGACCGGGTATGAGGATGGTACGGAGAATCCGGTCGGGGATGCGGCGTTCGATGCGGCGATTGTCAAGGATCAGGGGGAGATGACTGACGGCAGTTCCTTCGTGGCAGTTCAGCGGTGGCTGCATGATTTCCCGGCCTTCGATTCCATGAGCCGCGCACAGCAGGATGATGCGATCGGTCGTTACAGGGATACCAATGAAGAGTTCGATGCGCCGGAATTTGCTCATGTGAAGCGGACCGCACAGGAAAGCTTCGACCCTGAAGCGTTCGTGGTACGCAGGTCCATGCCTTGGCGCGACACACGGGGATCAGGCTTGATGTTCGTGGCATATGGCAGGAATTTTCAGGCTTTCGATGCCCAGATAAGGAGGATGACCGGTAGCGTGGACGGTATTGTGGATGGCCTGTTCGGTTTCACGCGACCTGTTACAGGCGGCTTCTACTGGTGCCCTCCGCGCTTCAGGCCTGACCTGATGCTGGCTGGTTGATGAGCCGGACTACTGTTGCTGGATCAGGGTCAATATCCCGTCCTTTTGCCTGAGTTCAAGGGTCTTCAGAAAACTCATGCCGAGCAGTACCTTGTCATCGCGAGTATGCGGATTTATGCCTGCACGCACATCATGTACCGTAATGTTCCCGATCTGAACGTTGTCCAGAACGGTTTCACGGATCCATATGCTTCCGTTTGCCGTGCTGTACAGCCTGGAAGGCCCCTCTCGCAGCGATAGCCTGCTGGCCATGTGTTTGGGAATGCTGACAGTGGTTGCGCCGGTATCGACCAGAAAATCAACCGCATGCATGTTGATTTTTCCGCCCACGACGTAGTGCCCCATCCTGTTCTGCCGCAAGGAAACAGTTCGGATACCCGCCTGTTGTGCGGCATCAACAGCCTGATTCGGATTGTATCGTTTCTCCAGGACATCGCTGAAGAGGATGACGAGCAGCCCCATCAGCGCCAGCCACCCCAGAAGAATCATGCGGAGACCTGTCTTGCGCATGTAAGGTCCGGATTTGGATATTTTGCTGTTCAGATGTCTGTACATGATGAAGTTCACCCGGGATTCCCGGTGTTCATGCTATCTTGAGATAGTGGCGGCATGCTGATTTTCAACCCGAGCCGAATCCATGGCCGGCTTGCAGGGGATTCAGGTGCTGACATGGTGCACGATCCTGTCGGAACAGGGTCAGGAAGCAGGATTTCATATATCTGATAATTTGAATTAATAAGTAATTATAAATATTTGATAAGAATAACTTAATTTACGAATCATGTCGAGACGATCTGGAAGTCTGCTGGCTGACTTGTTCCGAAACGATCTTGTCCGAATTCAAAGAATGCCTTGAGCGGGGGCAGGGGATTCCGCCCAAGCACGAGGTCGGCAATCTTGAGCGCCATCATCTGCACCGGCGCATTGAGATTGCCGCTGATGATATCGGGCATGGCCGAAGCATCCACTACTCTCAGGTGATCGATTCCCCGGACTCTCATTTCCTGATCCAGAACCGCCATGTCATCCCTTCCCATCCGGCATGTGCCGCAGGGATGGTAGTCGGTAGTGGCGGTATTTCTGACAAATGCCTCGATTTCCGCATCCCGGGTCACATCGGGGCCCGGTTCCAGCTCCGCTCCACGGAACGGGCTGAAGGCATTCTGGGCATTCAGTTCGCGCATGCGCCGGACAGCCTCCACAAGCTCCCTGGTGTCAAACGGGTCCTGCAGATAATTGAAGTTGACGGCCGGGCGGTCTTTCGGATCGCCTGACCTGAGTCGTACACTTCCCCTGCTGCGCGGCCGCAATTGGTCCAGTTGCGAGGTGTAGCCGTTCAGAAGCTTGATTTTCAATCCGTCATAACGGGCATGGATCGGCGAAAAGTGATACTGGAGATTCGGGTATGGAACGTCAGCATGGCCGCGTATGTGGCCGCCGGCTTCCCAGATATTCGAAGCGACGAAACCCCGCCTGGTGAGCAGCCACTGCATGCCCATCAGCAGTTTGCGCACCGGATTTCCCACATTATGGTAGGTAACAGGTTGACGGGCTGCATGAATGACTGAAACGGACAGGTGATCCTGCAAATTCTCTCCGACGCCTGCAAGGTGATGCAGTGGCTTGATACCGTGTTCCCCGAGATGGTCCGCCGGACCGATTCCGGAGATCATCAGGAGTTGCGGGGAGTTGATTGCGCCGCAGCAGATGAGAACTTCCCGATTGGCATGCACGGTCAGTACCTGTCCGCGATGTTCCAGGACGATTCCGGTGGCGCGCCCATGCTCGATGAGGATTCTGTGCGCCAGTGCCCGGGTCAGCAGATGGAGGTTGGGGCGAGTCAGTACCGGTTTGAGGTGTGCTGTCGCGGCACTGGATCGCCTGCCGTTTCTTGTCGTGCTGTCGAGCCTGGACAGCCCTTCGGGTTTTCTGCCATTTGGATCTTCGGTGATCCCTTGTCCGGATTGTTCTCCCGCTTCCAGAAAAGCATCGAAAAGCGGGTTTTCAAGCTTTGCCTGGCTGACACCCAGGCGACCCTCGGCTCCACGCCAATCGCTGGCACCCCGATCCGAGGATTCGCACTTCTTGAAATATGGCAGACATTGGTCGAATGACCAGATCGGCAGGTTGTATCGGTCAGCCCAGTTGTCATAGTCCTGAGGGTGTCCGCGCATGTACACCATCGAGTTGATGGACGAAGAACCACCCAGCACCCTGCCGCGCGGTAGCGGAATCCTGCGATTGGCGAGAGCCGGTTCCGGCTCGCTTTCGTAATTCCAGTTTATGCTCGGATCCTTGTAAACGCTGTAGACTCCGCCTGGCATGTGGATCAGCAGCTTGTTGTCTGCTGGACCTGCTTCAATGATCAATACCGAGTTGTTCGGATCCTGACTGAGTTCGTTGGCCAATACGCATCCGGCGGAACCGGCCCCTACGATGATGAAGTCGAATGCCTGATTGACAGGCATCCGGGCAGGTTTGAATCGATTCATGTTGTCAGGGTGGATGAGCCTTCCCGATCAGTTCGCTGCCTTCCTGGGTGACGCGGTTGACCAGCCTGCTGACAGGATAGAATTCCATGTCATCCGTACCCGCCTGTTGCAGGAGCCTGTCCAGAATTCCGTTTTCGCCCTGTAACCAGTTCTTCGCCTGTCCGGGCTCGATACGCAACGGCATCCTCGAGTGAACGGTTTCTATCGCTCCCCGGGACGGTACCGTGATGATGGAAAAGGAGAACAGGGCCTCCGAGGAGTGACGAACGCAATCCCATATTCCGGCCATCATGATCGGATCGTGATTCTTCTTGCGGAAGAAGAAGGGCTGTCTGGTCGATTTTGACCCGCTCCACTCATAATATCCAAGCGCCGGTACCATGCAGGTGCGGGACTGTTGCCAGGCGGTACGGAAGGCCGGCTTGCTGTGCAGGGTTTCCGAGCGGGCATTGAATGTTGAAAAACGGGCATCAACGGTCCGTGACCAGGACGGAATCAATCCCCAGCGCATCGGATGGCCCTGATGCCTGCCCTGCTCCAGGTAAAGCACCGGGGCGTGACGGGTGGGTGCGATGTTATATCCGGTTTCTGCACCGAATGGCCACCCATCCAGCCATTCGGCCCACGCTCCCGTATCATGAATGATATTGGCAAACCTTCCGCACATGCGCGATGGAACGATTTTGTCTCATTCGCTCGATTATAGGGCACCTGTCCGGATGCTGCAGGGTTCGTCTATCGGGGAGCACTCGAGTACGTGTTCAGTATTTCCGAGATGATATCTTCGGTTCGTGGCAGGAACCGATCGATTATCCGGATGCCTGATTGCCGCATGAATCGGGCCTGGAGGAGTTGACGGCTCATCAGCATGCTGTCGTAACCCGATTGATTCAGGAGTTGCACGGTTCTCGTGCTGATGTCCCGGTCTTCGCCGAAGGGAATGGAAAAACATGTGCTCTCAACACGACAGGGCAGGGAAGAAAGCATCTTTCTGGAATTTTCGATTTCCCGTTTTTGCTGAGCATCCGACAACGAGGACAATACATAGTGGTTGGCGCTGTGGTTGCCGAATCGCAGGCATGGGAAATCTGTCGCGATTTCAGCCATGTCATCCCGGGTCAGGTACGGGAACCGTTCGTAGAGGTCAATCGTTTTTCCCGCAAGAAAGCAGTCCATCGCATGATCCAGCTCGGCGCTGTTATTTGCCGGATGCTTGGTGCTGCGATAGAAGCTGCCGGCATTATGGTTCAGGGGGAAGCTCTGAAGAAACTCCTGCTCCCGTTTGCATCGCATGATGTATCGCACCTTGTCACGCCAGTTCATGCGGCCCGACAGGGTAACCGTGTTGAGAAACATGCACGCTTCCAGGCCCCATCGGGACAGGATCGGTCCGGCATGTATCGGTACGTTACGGTAGCCGTCGTCGAATGTCAGGGCGGCAAGCCCGATGGGGAACTCCTGGCGAACGAATTCTTCCAGGGACACGAAACGAAAAAATCCCGACAGGTCTGCAATATGCCGGTCCAGCACTTCCGGCTGGATATTGTGTATGGTCCCATGCGGGGTTTTCCGGGAATCCGGGGAAATGGAGTGGTACAGCAGGACGATCCCGCGCGTATCAGCGAGCCTGGAAAACTGAGCATGCTTTTCCCGATCCATGTTTGCAGGGTGGGTTACTGTAACGGGTGCCGACTGATTTTGGGGTATTCCGATGTATTGCGGGTTGCCGCCCTGGACGGGACCTGCCCGATACCCGTCTGCAAGAAACATTGGCAAGTTCATAATGCATCCCAATCCGCTATACTGCAAGCTGCCCCGTAACTGCAAGCTGCCTGTGACATGAATGTGCTCAGTGTGGACAATCTGGAAGTGGAGTTTTCCCTGCATCATGGCGGCATCAAGGCCGTGCGTGATGTTTCGTTTTCGGTTCCGCACGGCAGGACAGTCGCCCTGGTTGGTGAATCGGGTTCGGGAAAATCGGTCACGGCTCAGGCGATCATGCAGATTCTGCCAAAGGCTGCCCGGATAACGGAAGGTGCCATAACGTTCCGGGCATCCGGTTCGGAATCTCCTGTAGACATCGCATCGCTTGCCCCCGACGGCGAACAGATCCGCGCCATACGGGGAGGGATGATCTCCATGATTTTCCAGGAGCCCATGGTATCGCTTTCTCCTTTGCATACCGTCGGCAACCAGATATGCGAATCGGTCCTGCTTCATCAGCAGGCGAGCCGACAGGCCGCCCGGGGCATAGCCCGGGACATGCTGGACAGGGTGGGTTTTCCTGATCCGGACCAGGCCATGAAGACCTACCCGTTTGAGTTGTCCGGTGGGCTCAGGCAGCGCGCCATGATCGCAACAGCACTGGTTTGTCGACCGGCGCTGCTGATAGCGGATGAACCCACTACCGCCCTGGATGTGACGATACAGGCGCAGATTCTGAATCTGATCAGGGATATGCAGGCGGATCTGGGCATGGCGGTCTTGCTGATTACCCATGATCTGGGAGTCGTCGCCAATGTCGCAGACCATGTCG
Organism: Gammaproteobacteria bacterium; assembly: GCA_022826305.1. Lineage (GTDB taxonomy): Bacteria > Pseudomonadota > Gammaproteobacteria > Arenicellales > Poriferihabitantaceae > Poriferihabitans. The sequence goes on from JAJDVC010000058.1 coordinate 7,389, forward strand.
TGGTCATGTATCACGGGGAAATCATGGAATCCGGGAGCCTCGAAACCATTTTCCGCAGCCCGGGCCACCCATATCTGCAGGCGCTGATGCGCGCTATCCCTCATTTTGACATGAAGCCGGACGAGCGTCTGGTGCCGGTCCGCGAAATCCGGTCATCTGTCGGAAGCCTGCTCCAGAAGGACCGGAAAACATCTCTGGGCCCCGGTTCCCTGCATCTGGAGGTCAACGGTATTACCCGGTCGTTCATGATTCGCAACCGCCCGCTGTTCGGAAAATCCCGAACGCTTGAGAACCGGGCTGTTGACAGGGTCAGTTTCAACGTCTATCGGGGAGAGTGCTTCGGCCTTGTTGGGGAAAGCGGTTGCGGCAAGACCACCCTGTCAAGGATTCTGATGAAAGCCCTTTCCCCGGACGCCGGATCGGTGACTTTTCATGACGAGTCCGGGGCGACGGACGTTCTGGGTTTGCAGGACGAAGACCTGTTCGGTTTCAGGAGGAAATTGCAGTTTGTTTTCCAGGATCCGTTCAGCTCCCTGAATCCCCGGATGACGGTGTTCGATATCATCCGGGAACCTCTGGTGATTCATCGCATCGGTGACTCGGATCACCATGTACGGATGGTTCGGGAATTGATGGAACTGGTCGGGCTGGATTCGAGATTCCTGAACCGGTATCCACACAGTTTTTCCGGCGGCCAGCGCCAGCGGCTGGGCATTGCCCGGGCCCTTGCTCTGAAACCGGAACTCATTATCTGTGACGAACCGGTGTCGGCGCTGGATGTTTCCATCCAGGCCCAGATACTGAATCTGCTGAAGGACCTTGGAAGCGAACTGAACCTGACGACCATATTCATCTCGCACAATCTGGCCGTCGTGGATTACATTGCGGACAGGATTGCCGTCATGTCCCGGGGACGCCTCGTGGAAATCGCTCCGAAGGAGATGTTGTTCAATGATCCCCGGCACCCTTATACACGGTCGCTGCTCGGCGCGGTGCCGTTTCCCGACCTGGACAAGCCTCTGGACTTCGATGCCGTCATGGATGAGCGGGCGTCCGATCCATCTGCCTGGCCGCATCCCTACCGGGGAGGCCCTGCAGACAACCTGGCACTGGTCGATGTGGGCAATGGGCATCATGTGCAGATGCAGGTGGAAATAGCCCGATGACCAGGCATTATCCCGTCGCGAAGATCTGCATTTGCCTCCTGATGGCTCTGTCGGCGGGCAATGCTGTTGCCCTGGTCGAGCCGCCCTATCTGTCCGAGGCTGTCCGGTCGGGTCGTATACCCCCTGTCGAATCGAGAGTTCCGTCCCCTCCGCTGGTAATGGATGAGACCATGAACAATACGCGGCCCGGCCGACATGGCGGGACACTGCGAATGCTCATGGGGAAGGAGAAGGATATCCGGCGCATGGTGGTGTTCGGTTACTCCCGACTGGTCGGATTCAGCCCCCGGCTCGACCTTGTGCCGGATATCGTGCGTTCATTTGAGGTCCGGGAAGGACGGGAATTCATATTCCGACTGCGGGAGGGACATCGCTGGTCTGACGGCATGCCTTTCAGTTCCGAGGATTTCCGGTTTTACTGGGAGGATGTAGCCAATAACGAGGATCTGTACCCGTTCGGTCCGCCCAAGGTACTCATGGTGGATAATGAATTGCCGTCCGTCTCGTTTCCGGACGCACATACCGTTGTCTATCGCTGGTCGCGGCCAAATCCGGATTTTCTGACCGAGCTTGCCGCACCGAGGCCCCTGTTCATCTACATGCCAAGACATTACCTGGAGCAGTTTCATCCAGGTTACCGTGATCCCGGGTCCCTGGACCAGCAGGCGAGGGAAAGGGGAAGTCGCAACTGGGCAGGATATTTCCTGCGCAAAGCCAGACAGTACAAGCTGACCAATCCGGACCTGCCTTCATTGCAGCCCTGGGTCAACACCACCGCCCCACCTTCGGAACTGTACACCTTCAGGCGCAATCCCTATTTTCATAGGGTTGATCAAAATGGCCTGCAACTGCCATACATTGACGAGGTCGTGATCAGCATTGCTTCCAGTAGCCTGATACCAGCCAAGACGGGAGCAGGGGAATCGGACCTGCAGGGGCATTATCTGCGGCTCGACAACTACACCTTCCTGAAAGCCGGGGAGCAGCGCAATCGCTACCGGGTGCTGCTCTGGAAAACATTGAACGGTGCCCACAAGGCTCTGTATCCCAATTTCAACAGTTCCGACCCGGCATGGCGAAAACTGGTTCGGGACACGCGCTTCAGGCGCGCCCTGTCGCTTGCCGTCAATCGAAAGGAAATCAATCAGGTGATCTATTACGGGCTGGCACATGAAAGCAGTAACACGGTCCTGCCCGGCAGTACGCTGTATGACGAGCGTATCCATCAACGGTGGGCGGTCTTCGACCTGGAACAGGCCAACGCCCTTCTGGACCAGGTTGGCCTGACCGAACGGGATAGCCGCGGCATCCGTTTGCGCCCGGACGGAACCTCCCTCGAGATCATTATCCACAGCGCCGGAGAATCGACCGAGGAAACCGATATCCTGGAACTGATACACGACAGCTGGCTGAAGATCGGAGTCAAGATGTTTGTCAAGCCGTCCCAGAGGGAGGTATTCCGGGACAGGGTATTTTCCGGGGCAGCCATGATGTCTATCTGGGGTGGTCTGGAAAACGGGGCACCTACCGCATACATGAGCCCCAGGGAACTGGCGCCCACGGCGCAGACCCAGCTGCAATGGCCGAGATGGGGGCAGTACCATGAAACACAGGGGGTCGCGGGAGAGGCTCCGGACATGGAATCAGCCCTGGACCTGCTTTCCCTGTATGAGTCGTGGGCCGCTTCAACCGGGCGGGAACGGAAACAGGATATATGGCGCAGGATGCTCGGCACCTACACGGATGAGGTCTACAATATCGGCATCGTCAATTCGGTGCCGCAACCGGTCGTTGTGCGGGCCACCATGCAGAACATCCCGGAGCAGGGCGTGTATGCATGGTTCCCCACTGCATTTTTCGGTGTTTACCATCCTGATGTCTTCTGGTTTGATGAGTAGGAGGATACAGCCCGTGTTCCCCGTGGTCGGCAGGTTCCGATGATCGGATACATCCTGAAAAGAATTCTGGTGATGATTCCGACGCTGATCGTCATCAGCATTCTCGTATTTGCCATCATCCAGTTGCCGCCGGGCGATTATCTGGAGACCTACATAGCAGAACTGCAAAGCCAGGGGGAATCGGTCGATGAGTCCAAAATCGCGTTTTTGAGAGCCGAGTACGGTCTTGACAGGCCGATGTATCAGCAATATCTCGTCTGGGCTTCGGGTATGCTTGTGGGGGATTTCGGCTATTCGTTCGAATACAATCTGCCGGTAAACGAGGTTATCGGGGACAGGATGTTCCTGACGATTGCCATCTCCGTGGTGACCATCCTGTTTACCTGGATGATTGCTTTCCCGATCGGGATTTATTCTGCGACCCATCAGTACAGCTGGGGAGATTACGGGCTCAGCTTTATCGGTTTCATCGGCCTGGCCACCCCGAACTTCCTGCTTGCCCTGGTGATGCTTTATCTGGCCAATGTCTATTTTGGAACGTCCATAGGCGGTCTGATGGATCCCGAGTTCATTGATCAGCCATGGAGTGCCCGAAAGATAATATCCGTATTCGAGCATTTATGGATCCCGGTAATTGTCATCGGCACCTCAGGTACTGCGGCGATGATCCGTCGACTGCGCGCCAATCTGCTGGACGAATTGCAGAAGCAGTATGTTGTGACGGCGCGGGCCAAGGGCATGGAAGAGAGGAAACTGGTCAGGAAATATCCGTTGCGCATGGCGCTGAACTTCTTTGTATCGGATATCGGAAGTCTCCTTCCCAGCGTGATTTCGGGTGCGGAGATCACGGCCATCGTGTTGTCCCTGCCGACAACCGGGCCGATGATGCTGGCTGCCCTGCAGAGCCAGGACATGTACCTGGCCGGATCATTCCTGATGTTTCTGGCTGTTCTGACGGTGGCCGGAGTGCTACTGTCGGACCTGTTGCTGGTTGCCCTCGACCCGCGGATTCGGTTGCAGGGCGAGGTCGTGAAATGAGCGGGCATTTCATCTCGGACAAGCCGTTCGATCCGTATTCAGCGGAGAAGCTGACTGCAGAGCAGGAAAAGCTGTTCATGGCCTCACAATGGTCCTTGATGTGGCTGAAACTGAAACGCCACAGGCTGGCGGTAGCATCCAGTATCGTGCTGATGGTCATTTATCTTGGTGCGGTGTTTTGCGAGTTCCTCTCTCCCTACAATCTGCACA
>JAJDVC010000156.1 GCA_022826305.1 Gammaproteobacteria bacterium
GTCGAACACCGGCTCCCCCCAGCCGACAGGCACCCCGCCAGCCTCGACGTAGACCTCGGCTCCTACTGAATCCCCGGCCCGGCGCGTGTCCTGAATCATCGTTTCCAGTTTGGGCACGATGATCGGGTCTCCCACGAAGAAAGGATTGTTCTCCACTTCATTCCAATCCCTGGTTTCAATGGCGACATTACCGATCCGGCTTACGCAACCACGAATTGACACACCATAGCAGAGCTTGAGATATTTCTTGGCAATCGCGCCTGCCGCAACCCGCATGGTGGTTTCCCGCGCCGAGGAGCGTCCGCCGCCCCGGTAATCACGAAACCCGTATTTCCGGGTATAGGCATAATCGGCATGGCCCGGTCGGAACCGGTCCCTGATCCGCTGGTAGTCACGCGGCCGCTGGTCCTCGTTGCGGACCAGAAGGCCGATAGGCGTGCCCGTAGTCCTGCCCTCGAAGACGCCAGAGAGTATTTCCACCCTGTCACTTTCCCTGCGCTGGGTCGTGTAGCGCGACTTCCCGGGCTTGCGCCGGTCCAGGTCATGTTGCAGGTCCTCCGGTTCCAGATCGAATCCCGGGGGACAACCGTCAACCACGCCACCTATCCCGGGACCATGGCTCTCCCCGAAGGTGGTTACAGTAAACAACGACCCGAAGGTATTACCTGACACCGTGTTAGCATGGGATGATGAAAGTGCTGATTCTAACCGATTGCATCCATTTCAAGGCGATCAATGCGGAGAACGACATTCCGGACGCGAACCCCGGGATAGAAAATCGTGCCATTGATGCTGCCCGAAAACGGAGGAAAGGTAGCGCATACACCACCGGCGGCTAATCATCCGCAATCACGGCATATATCGACCTGATGGATTGAAACACAACCGTGAAACAACGCCCCGACCGGGCGTGCCTGAGTCAGCACGCAGGACTCTCGATCCAGCATCCCGGGACAGGTGCATGCACTTTCTATCCGGGCTCCGAGATCAGGAGGTAGCCTCGGTTTTCAATCGTATCGAAAGTGCGCATTGCCCGAATCAGGTCATCGGACCGGACCCAGACCCATGGCGCGCGATTGGGATTCACATCCATGATCAGGAAGGAATCACTGTCTTCATCGTATGCCGCAAGAGGAGAAATATGACCGCCGCCGCTCTGCCCCAGAGCCTTTCGCGAATAGTTCACGAGGACGAAATCATCTGCAGTGATCAGATTCTGCATGATCTCCCGCCTGATCGTTTCAGCGGGTGCCTGTTCATCGACCACCCGGATGATCACATCCAGCTTGTGGGCACGTAAAACCTGTGCCAGCTGTCGCAGTTGCAACCCGAAATCGCTTTTCATGTCCCCGTTGATCTCGATCGGCTTGCCCAGCACCTCAATCCGTTTCTTTGTCCGGTCATTGAGAACATTGCCCGATGTATACTTTCCCAGGAACGGATTGAAGTCTTCCGGGAGCCATGCAAGTTCGTCCTGGCCTATCGATCCCCGATCCTCGGGCAATCCTTTCGCCTTGCCAAGCCTCAACGCATTCAGGACCATTGAAGAAGAAGCAAGACCACAAAAGATCTTGTTGTTCTGGCTGACGAAGTTGTTGCTTAGCGGAAAAAAGTCCCGGTTATGGGTAGAACGGAACAGCCGGCTTGAGCTTTCCTGCGAATTCCATTTCACAAGCTCCACAGGAATCGAGTCGGTGTCTTCGTCATCACCCGCCACCGGAAATGCCGCAAGACCCAGCAATAGCGACCACAATAAGGGGATCATCCTGCTTCTGGTTATCATGTTCATCCGCGCCCTGCTGTTTGACCTGTCCTGTCTGCCCGTCATGCGAAAGAGAAAAGCGTCCCTGTAAATTACTGGGCATGGCGGGTCAGGCACATCCTGAAATACCCGGGTCATCTGCCTTGACCAGCCATGATCGACGAGACGACATCATATATGTTCGAAGCCGCCCGAACCTGCCCGTCTGCAGTATCTATCAGGTCCTGGCGGATTTCAAGCATCGCCATTTCAAGCCCCCTCTGTTCGGCATGAACCATCTGTGCGTAACCCTGGGGATCATTGGCGCTGTAGGGTTCGTTGTCCCCGACAACCAGTCCTTCCATGCCTGCAAAGCCCTTCAGCAGGGCCCGTGCAAGCCTTTCATGCGAATCGTCCCACAGCACCCCATAGTCCCAGGGTCGCCTGAAACCGTTGAAGACCGGCGTGAAACTGTGAACAGAAATCAGAATCGGGGATTCGTGCCGGGTACGCAACCGTTCCGCCATTTTTCCATAAGCTGCGTGATAGGGATGAAAAAACGTATCAATCCGCTGTTCCCTATCGGCCTGAACCAGACGCTGGTTGCCCGGCACGACGATGTTGTCCGACTCCTGCACTATGAGAGAGTCATCATCAAGATGACGGTTCATATCGACGACAAGCCGGGAATACCCCGACATGATCAGGGGAGCATCAAACATTTCTGAAAGCTGCAGGGCAACTTCCTTTCCCCCGATGTCATATGCGATATGCAGGTCCAGCTGATGTGCACTGAGACCGAGATTCGCAAGCGCCCGCGGGATCCGGTTCTGGGCATGGTCACAGGCAATCAGCACCGGCGCCGGGCCAGCCGGGTTGACAATCTCGTATACTGGCGGTTCGTCGTCACTCAGGATTGGCATGAATCGTCTTGCCCCGCAAACCGCTCTCGTTCTTCAGGCTGAAGCAGCCAGTGAACCGGAAACCCTTGTCAGTTCTTCAAGCTTGCTGATCCCCGATCCCCTGTCGAGTATTTCCCGCGCCTGCTCCACTCCTTCCGACATGGAACCGGCAAGGTCTGCCGCATAGATGGTTGCGCCGGCATTCAGCGCAACCATGTCATAGGCCGGTCCCCGGTTCCCGGACAGGGCTTCGGTAACCAGACCAAGGCTCTCATCGGGATCGGCAACAACCAGGGAATCGAGTGACTTTCGCTCGATTCCGAACTGCTCAGGCGTGATCTCGTATTCGGAGAATGTGCCCTGATGAAACTCCGCGATCAATGTCGGCGCAGCGATGGAGATTTCATCAAGCCCGTCATCGGAGCTTGCCACCAGGGTATGGATACTGCCGAGTTCGGCATAGACCCTGACCATGGAACGTACGTATTCCTGACTGAATACGCCGGCCAGTTGGTAGCGGGCTCCGGCAGGATTGGTCAGTGGGCCAAGCAGGTTGAAAACAGTACGTATCCGGATCTCCTTTCTCGGCCCTGTGGCATGACGCATGGCGGAATGGTGGGTGGGCGCAAAAAGAAAACCGATACCGCAACGGTCAATGCACTGCCCGACCTGTTCCGGGGTCAGGGCAATGTCCACTCCGGCACGGGCCAGCAGATCCGCACTGCCGGAATTGCCCGTTGCGGCACGATTGCCGTGTTTTGCCACTGCGGCGCCCCCAGCCGCCGCAACCAGGGCGCTCGCCGTCGAAACATTGAAGATTCCTGCCTTGTCTCCGCCCGTGCCAACACAGTCGACAACCTTCTCGTGCACCGTCTTCACGCCGCTTGAAAGTTCGCGCATGATCTGTGCGGCACCGGCAATCTCGTCCACGGTCTCGCCCTTGATCATCAATGCGGTGAGGAAAGCTCCGATCTGCGCGTCCGTCGCATGGCCGGACATGATAGTGTGCATCACGGCCCTCATCGACTCGCGACTCAGATCTTCTCCGTTCACGAGCTTCTGGGTAGCGGCAGGCAGATCCATGATTCTCTCCGGAAAGCGGCAATCAGTAACCGTATACTAACAATATTGTACATCGCCCGACCAGCAATCCGCATTCTGCAGCACCCGGAAGGCGGATGGCGAACCGGCACGGTTCACCTGTTTCCCCATCACTTCAGCAGTGGTTCCGGGTTCACGGGATTCCCGCTCTTGCGGATCTCGAAATGCAGCTTGACCGTATCCGTTCCACTGTTTCCCATTGTGGCGATCTGCTCTCCGGAACCGATTTTCTGCCCCTCCGTCACCTGGATATCCCGGTTATGGGCATAGGCGCTGACGTAGTTCCCGGAGTGTTTCAGGATGATCAGTTTTCCGTAACCGCGAAGCCCCTCGCCGATGTACACCACCTCGCCATCTGCCGTGGCACGGACTGGACTGCCTTCCTTCCCTGCTATCTGGATACCGTTGATGCCCTTGTCCGGGGAATAATGCATCACCAGTTTCCCTTCAGCGGGCCATTTCCATTTTCCGACCGAAGATGCGAAACCGACCTGCTTCCCCGTCCCGGTCGACTGCGCGGACACTTGCCGAACCGGCTGGGGTTCGGGTTTCCCCGGAAGCACCTGCACCACGCTCTTCGGCCTGTCCTTGACCGCCTTGACACCATCCTGCCTCAAGACAATGATCTGGCCTTCGGAGATCGCATAGGGTTCATCCAGGTTGTTCCATTCGGCTATGTCCCGGTAATCCAGTCCGAAAGCCCAGGCGATCTTGTAGATCGAATCTCCCCCGGCAGCCTGATAGGCCTCGGGAATTACCCGGTCGGGAGATTTGTTGACAACCGGTATGGAAACCCTGCCACCTGTGCATCCGGACAGTACGGCCAGCAACAAGAGAATAGCGAATGCCCTGCTCACAACCAATACCAAACCATTCCAGTAACCGCCGCCAGGATCAGCACACACCAGCCAATCCGTTCGATGTACCGATGCAGATACGGCTCAATCCTCCTGCCACCCCATCTTACCAGGGCAGCCACCAGAAAGAACTGCGAACCGCGCCCGACCAGAGAAGCAAGCCCGAACGGAATCAGCGCCAGTCCCAGCACACCTGAAGCGAGCGTAAAGATCTTGTAGGGAATCGGCGAGAATCCGGCCAGCAGAACCAGCCAGACACCATACTGATCATACCACCTGATTATATCATCAAACGCATCCTCCAGCCCATACAACTCCAGTATCGCTACCCCGACCGTGGAATAAAGGAACCGTCCTATCAGGTAACCGAAAAACCCCCCGGCCACCGACGCGAGCGTGGTTGTCAACGCCAGCCTCCAGGCATCCTGCCGGCGCGCCATGACCATGGGTGCAAGCATCAGGGCGGTAGGAATCGGAAAAAACGACGATTCGGCAAAGCTGACCCCGCCGAGGTACCACTTGGCGCCGGGGTGTCCGGCCCAGCGCATGACACTGTCATACAGGGGACCGAAAAGGCGCACGAGATTACTCCCGCCCTTGCAGCATCGGAACAAAACGCACTGGTTCGTGCCGTTCCTCGGTATACCCTCCTGCCGATCTTGCGATAACCTTCAGGTGCTGCTCTTCGGTTCCGACCGGAACCACGAGCCGTCCGCCGACAGACAGCTGCTCCATGAGATGGGGTGGATTCTCTTCCGGCGCCGCCGTAACGATTATTCCGTCAAACGGCTGATTGCTTTCCCATCCCAGGAAACCGTCAGCGTTCATGTAGCTGATGTTTCTGTACCTGAGGTCCGCCAGCCGGTTCTTGGCCTCGTCCTGCAACCCCCTGACCCGTTCCACCGTAAACACCCATTTGACCAATTGGGACAGAACTGCCGTCTGGTAGCCGCACCCGGTACCGATTTCAAGCACCTTGTTGACGGGCGCATCGGTATCAAGCAGCATCTCCGTCATCAGTGCGACGATGAACGGCTGCGAGATCGTCTGGTTGAAACCGATCGGCAGGGCGGTGTCCTCGTATGCCTTGTGCCGGATCGTCTCGTCGACAAACAAATGTCTGGGGGTATTCATCATGACATCCAGTACCCGCTGATTCCGGATGCCCCGACTCTCCAGCCGCTCTATGAGCCGCCGCCGCGTGCGCATGGAGGTCATGCCGATTCCTTCCTTGTTCCTGTAATCCATGTGTCAATCCTTATCCGGCCATTTCCTGTCCATCGGCAGAACAGGTCGTGGAAACCAGGCCACCGGATGGGGTTCCTGAACTGAAGCTGTCATGATTGCCAGACTGCGTATCCATGGCGGATTTATACCTGTTTCCCGTTCAAAAGTCACATCCTGCATACAGATGATTCATGCGGTCGATGCTGTTGTCTGGGTATAATTCGATTCATGCATGCCCGTCGAGAGAACCTTCATTTCCATGCGGCTCCTTGATCCTGTCTTTACCTGGTTCGAGCGGTTCCGCACACCGTTTCCCGAACCCTTGCCGACGCGACCGCCCGCAACGCTCGGCAGCTTTATCGCCCACTACGCGAAACCGTTCTGGCCACTGCTGCTGGCAGGCGCCATCTTCTCGACATTCGTGGCGCTTATAGAAGTCTACCTGTTCGCATTTGTCGGGAACCTCGTGGACTGGCTGAATGAGTCCGAACGGAGCGGTTTCTGGATTCAGCACAGATTCCAGCTGATAGTCATCAGCATCATGATCGTGGTGGTCCTGCCGTTGTTCCGGTTTTTCTACGAAATCATCCAGCATCAGGGCATTCTGGGCAATTTCGCCATGCGGACGCGCTGGCAGGCCCACCGGTACCTGCTGCGGCAAAGCGTTGAATTCTTTCAGGACGACTTTGCCGGGAGGGTTGCCGCAAAAATGATGCAGACCTCGCTCAGCGTGCGGGATTCCGTGCTCAAGTTCACCGATGTTCTGCTCTATGTCGTCATCTACTTCAGCGGCGCAGTCATCCTGTTCGCGCAAAGCGACCTGAGACTGACCCTCCCTCTGATAGGATGGCTTGTCGGGTATCTCGCGGTACTCAGGTACTACATTCCGAAGCTGCGCAGGATATCGATGATCCAGGCTGAAGCGCGTTCCATGGTGACAGGTCGCGTGGTTGATAGCTACACAAACATAACGACCATCAAGATGTTTGCCCATACCCGGCACGAGGACGAGTACGCACGCGAAGGCATGGAGGAGTTTCTGGTTCCTGTCTACGAGCAGATGAGACTCTCGAGCGCCCTGTCGATCATGCTTACCCTGCTCAACAGCCTGATGCTGTTCGGAGTCGGCGCCAACGCCATATGGCTATGGCATCTGGAACTCGTGTCTCCCGGTGTCATTGCCTTTGCCATCGGCCTGGTCCTGCGCATTCAGGGCATGTCTCAGTGGATACTCTGGGAGGTCTGGACACTGTTCGAGAACATCGGCGTGGTCGAGGACGGGATGGAGATGCTTTCGCACGACATCTCCATAACGGACAAACCCGGCAGTTCCCGACTGCGCGTTACCGAGGGCGCTATCAGATACCGGAACATTCACTTCAGCTACGGCCGGCAGGACGGGGAGAAAGGCATAATCCGGGATCTCAATCTCGACATCCGGGGCGGGGAAAAGATCGGCGTGGTGGGCAGGTCCGGAGCAGGCAAGTCGACGCTGGTCAACCTGTTGTTGAGATTCTACGAGCTCGGCCAGGGCACGATAACGATCGACGACCAGAACATAAGCGAGGTAACGCAGCACAGCCTGCGTTCCAGCATCGGCATGGTTTCCCAGGACACTTCATTGCTGCATCGCTCCGTAATGGACAACATCGGGTACGGCAATACGGAGGCTTCCTACTGGTTCGTGGAAGCTGCCGCAAAACAGGCCAAGGCACATGACTTCATCCTCGAACTCAGGGATATCAAGGGACGAACCGGATATGATGCGCATGTCGGCGAGCGCGGAGTGAAGCTTTCCGGAGGGCAACGACAGCGGATAGCGATAGCGCGTGCCCTTCTGAAAAACGCCCCCATCCTGATCCTGGACGAGGCGACCAGCGCCCTGGATTCCGAAATTGAAACTGCCATTCAGGAGAGCCTGTACGACCTGATGCGAGACAAGACCGTCATCGCCATTGCGCACCGTCTGTCGACGATTGCCCAGATGGATCGACTGGTCGTGATGGAAAACGGGCAGATCGTCGAACAGGGCACCCATCAGGAACTGCTCGACCAGGGCGGGCTGTATGCCGACCTCTGGACGCGTCAGTCGGGAGGGTTCATCGGCGTGGAGGATGCACAGCACAAGGATCTTGTCGCCTGAGCAGCCGCGCCAGTCGGCCGAATACCCAGGCAGGAACCGTACCACGCCGAACGGCCCGGCCCACCATGCTTCGGTACACAGCCATATGCCTGACCGAATCCTGCTGTTACGTCATGGACAGGAGCTCATCCATTCTGTGAATCCGGTAGTTGGTATATTCAGGCCACCGGAACTCTCCCAGACTGTCGAAATGCACGGTACTGATACCGGCAGCATGTCCTGCCTGCATGTCATAGAGGTAATCCCCGACGATAAGCGTGGACGCCTTGGGGGCGTTCCATCTGTCCAGGAGATAGCACACACCATCCGGAGACGGCTTGGGCGTACAGGTTTCCCGCCCGATCACATCCTCCCGGTCAAAATACCGATCAAGCCCGGCCGCCTTCAGGGTTGCATGACCGATTTCTTCTCCGTTGCGGGTCAGGATGCCGAGCTTCTTCCCCTTATCCAGCAACCTGTCCAGAATCAGCTCGATACGGGGCTGGGGACTGGCCTGGCTGGCCAGTTCCATCTCCAGATCATGGAGCCTGACCCGCGCTTCTTCAGCCTCATCCGGATTCATGCTGCCGATCGCCTCGAGGATCGGGGTACCCATGCGGATTCCCAGTTCACGGCGGATCGATTCGAAATCATGAACCGGAAGCGTCAGCGTACCATCCATATCGAATATCCAGTGGCCGTACTTGCGCAGTTCCATCCCAGATCACAGACAGTGGCGGTCAGGGCATGGGCAGGGCAAACCGGAACGACAGCCGTCTACCAGTAGCTGACGGCTGCTTCGTACAGCCGCTGGATGTCATCCATGTCGGCAACCCGCGGCGCGTTGTTGATCGCCCGGGTCTGCCGGATCGCCGACTGCGCCAGCCGCCGGGTATCGGCAACGGCAAATCCGACGCCGGAAATCCCGTTGGGGACCCCGGTCCCGCGCATCAATTCGACAATCCGTCCGGCAACCACTTCTCCGGCATCATCCGCCCCCACGTCAACATCCCCGACCCCCAGGTACCGCGCTGCCTCGAGATGCCTGGCGGGTGCAGCCGATGCAAGATAACGGAAGATTGCCGGTGCGCTGACCACGACGCTGATGCCGTGCGGAACGAACGGAGCAGGTATTTCGTACCCTTCGGTCATAATGTCCCGCATCAGATGGGTAATGCCGTAGGACATGGCATGCGGCAGATGCGTACCGGAATTCCCGAAGGCCATTCCGGCCAGGGATGCACCGAACATCAGCGCATCACGAGCCTCGCGGTCGGAAGAATCCGCCACTCCCCTGATCAGGTATCTGCCGACAATCTCAAGCGCCCTGCGGGCAGCCATGTCGCTCCACGGATTCGCTCCCTGAAGCATGGTTCTGGCCGACACGTCATTGATCCGCTGCCACTTCGTGTAGGCTTTCGCCGTATAGCATTCGATGGCATGACACAGCAAGTCGAACCCGGTCGATGCCACGACTCCGCCCGGCAGTGAATCGCAAACGGCCGGATCAACCAGGGCTTCGTCAGGCAACAGGTGGGGGCTGCCCATGACAAACTTGGTATTCCATGCATTGAGCCTGATTACGGAAACCGACGTGCATTCCGATCCGGTTCCGGATGTGGTAGGACAGGCCAGATGTGGCAGCAACGGCCCCGGAACAGGTTTGGCGGGACCCACGGGTGGACCGAAATAATCCGTAAAGTTCGCCGGATAAAGCGCATGGACCATGGATGCCTTGGCGGTATCCATGACCGATCCTCCACCAACGGAAACGACTCCGTCGAAATTTCCGGCCGCAAGAAACCCTGCGGCCCGGGTGACCGTGTCGTCATCGGGTTCGATACGAATATCGCAAAACAGTGCGACATCGAGGTTCCGTGCACGCAGCGAATTCCTCACCCGTGCAAGATAGGGTCCGTCAACCAGAACCGGATCCGTAAACAGCGCAATCCGCTTCATGCCGAGTGCCCGGGCCCGATCCCCCGCCTCGCCCAGACAGCCCCGCCCGAAGGTGTACCTGGGCATGGCAACCGTAAACGAATCTGCCCCGCCCTCGACGGGATGGAAGTACTGGCAACCCATGTCAATCCGGCACTGGCTGGCGTGAACGGAAGGCAAGTATACCACCGGCCGGCAAGTCTCATGGCATACAGGTCACGGACTGCCTGCCGGTATCCGCCGGTTCAGAAGATCAGGGCATGGACCTGTTCGTAGTGCGAGACGAAATCAGCCGACAGGCCAGACCGGATGTAATCGGGAAGCTCGTCAAAATCCCGGCTGTTGGCCGCTGGCAGGATCAATCGCCTGATTTTCATGCGCCGTGCCGCAATGACCTTTTCCCGGATTCCGCCCACCGGCAATACCTGACCAGTCAGGGACAATTCCCCGGTCATGGCCAGGGAACGCCTGACCGGCTTGCTGGACGCAAGAGAGATCAGAGCGGATGTCATGGTGATTCCCGCACTGGGGCCATCCTTGGGCGTAGCACCGGCCGGGACATGCAGATGGATCAGGGCCTGTTCGAAAAAACTCCTTTCGACCCCCAGTCTTTCCGTGTTCCCCAGTATGTAGCTGTAGGCAATTTCGGCTGACTCCTTCATGACGTTTCCCAGGTGGCCGGTCAGTTGCAGTCCGCGGGAAAATTCGTGACTCCTTAGCGCCTCGACATCCAGAGTTTCGCCGCCCAGCGCCGTCCAGGCCAAGCCGGTCACTACACCGATGCCGGTTATCCGGTCTTCCCGGCTGAACACGGGCTGACCCAGGTATTCTTCCAGTCGGCCCGCCGTTACGTGAACCGGCAGCGGCGTTTCCTTCAATATACTTACCGCCGCCTTTCTGGCAATCGTGCCGAGCATTTTCTCGAGACGCCGCACACCGGCCTCCCTGGCGTAGACCTCGGCAATCCTGCGGATCGCCGGGGTATCAACGCGCAGGTGTCCCCGCTTCTTCAGCCCGGCCTTTTCCATCTGCCTGGGCAGAAGATGCCTGCGTGCAATCGCCACCTTCTCGACGGCCAGATACCCCGACAGGCGGATTTCCTCCATACGGTCAAGCAACGGCCCGGGAATCGTATCCAGCTGGTTGGCGGTGCAGATGAAAAGAACATTCGACAGGTCGATCCGCACATCGACGTAATGGTCCAGAAAATCCCGGTTCTGTTCCGGATCCAGCACCTCGAGCAAGGCGGACGCCGGATCTCCCCTGAAAGAAGCCCCGATCTTGTCAATCTCATCCAGCATGACCACCGGGTTGGAACTCCCGCATTCGCGCAACGCCTGTACGAATTTTCCCGGCATGGCGCCGATATAGGTCCTGCGATGGCCCTTTATCTCGGCCTCATCGCGCATGCCGCCCAGAGAAAAACGGTAGAACCTCCGCCCCAGGGCATCAGCAATCGAGCGGCCCAGCGACGTCTTGCCGACGCCGGGCGGCCCGACAAGCAACAGGATCGACCCGGAAATCCCCCCTTTCATCCTGCCGACCGCGATGAACTCGAGAATCCGCTGCTTCACCTCATCAAGTCCCTCGTGATCCCGGTCAAGTATCCGTTCGGCCGCATCCAGATCCAGCTGATCGATTCCGTACCTGCCCCAGGGAATACTGGTCAGCCAGTCCAGATAGTTGCTGGTTATCGTGTACTCGGGAGATCCCCGGTCCAGCATGCGGAACTTGTCCAGTTCTCCGTCTATGACCTTGCGGGCATGGTCAGGCACCTCAAGTTCCGCAAGGCGGGCCTGAAACGCCTCGATCTCGCTTTCCTTGCCATCCTTCGAGAGTCCCAGTTCCTTCTGTATGAACTTCAACTGCTCGCGCAGGAACATTTCACGCTGATGCTGCGTCACCTCCGCCTCTATATGCTCCCTGATGTCTGTCTGCGCCCGGGCGATCTCCACCTCTTTCTGCAGCAATACCAGGGTCTTTTCCATCCGCTTTACCAGATCCACGGTTTCCAGGACTTCCTGAAGCTCGTCGGCATCGGACGTCGTCAGGCTGGCGCCGAAATCGGCCAGCCGGGAGGGTGCCCCGGTACCGAAGTGGTTGAGAAACATCTTCAGTTCCTCTCCGTACATCGGGTTGTGCGGCAACAGTTCCTTGATGGTGTTGACCACTGCCGTGGTGTAGGCCTTGATCTGCAGGTCGTTCTCCCGCGCCTCCAGATCGGTCAAATAACGCACTGTCGCGGCAAAAACCGGTGTGTCGGCAACCCAGTCCGTGATCTCGAACCGCTGCAGGCCGGCCAGAACCACGTGATACTGGTTCTCGTTCCGTTCGATCTGGTGTATCTTGCAGACAGTGCCGATCGATCTGAAATGCTCCCGCGATACCCTGTCGGCCGGAACCCCCCCGGTATACACCACGCCCAGGCAATCCTGGCCGGATTCGGACTGGGTCTCCAGGGTTTTCCCCCATTGCTCGACATCGAGCACCACCGGCAATATCTGACCCGGGAAAAAAGGCCTTTTCTTCAGGGGCAGCAGGTTCAGCACGCCGGGAAGCAGATCCTCAGGCCGTGCCAGCTTGTTTACGATTTCCGATTCGGTCATAACGTTACCCGGGGATCAGTCATACCAGCCTTCCTGCCTGTTGATATGGGGGCTTGCCAGGGAAAGTACAAGCCTCCGACATGTCCGGCACAGAATCCTGCCGGATCCGGCCGTGAGTCCTCGCGCCTCGACAAGCCGTCGGCGGATCATTCCGCACGTTCCAGCCTTCCTTCCTCCAATGCCATGACTCGTCCGGTCCTGGCGGCCAGTCCCATATCATGGGTGGCCATGATCAGGCCGGTACCCTGCTCCTGGTTCAATTGCAGCAGCAGTTCGCAAACGGCTGCCGCCGTTTTTGCGTCCAGGTTACCCGTCGGCTCATCCGCCATGATGCACGCTGGACGGGTCACCATCGCACGGGCTATTGCTGCACGCTGCCTTTCTCCTCCGGACAGTTCTCCAGGCTTGTGCGCCATGCGGTCCGCGAGGCCAACCTGTTCGAGGATGTTGCGCGCCCGGTCACTGGCCTCGGTGGAATCCTCCCGGCGAATCAGCAGGGGCATGGCAACATTTTCCAGCGCCGTGAACTCCGGAAGCAGATGGTGAAACTGGTAGACGAAACCCAGTTTGGCATTTCTCAGCAAGCCCTGCTCCCGCATCGATAGCGCGGAAAGGTCCTGGTCATCTATGAACACGCGCCCGCCGCTTGGCCGGGACAACCCACCGAGCACGTGCAGCAGGGTGCTTTTGCCGGAACCCGAAGCGCCGATGATGGCTACCTGCTCGCCACGCTTCAGGCAAAATTCCAGTCCTCTCAACACGCTGACGCGCAGTTCACCCTCCTCGAAGGTCTTGTCGATCTCCTGCCCCCGGACGACCGGCCGGTCGGTCGGGTCACTCATGTCGCAAGGCCTCGGCCGGTTGAACCTGAGCGGCCCGCCAGGACGGATACAGGGTTGCCAGAAAGCTCATCAGAAGGGCCGAGACGACGACTCTGGAGACGTCGGACCAGCGCATGTCGGCCGGGAAATCGCTGATCACGTAAACGTCGATGGGAAACAGTTCCGTGTTGAACAGCCGCTCGATCGCCGGGACAAGCGTCTCCACGTTAAGCGCCGTCGCAACTCCCAGCACTCCCCCTGCACAGGTTCCGACAATTCCGATGAACGAGCCCTGCACCATGAAGATCTTCATGATCCTGCCGGGATGCATGCCGAGCGTCCTGAGAATCGCCACATCCGACTGCTTGTCGGTAACCGTCATGACCAGTGTCGATACGATGTTGAATGCGGCAACCGCAACGATCAGCAGCAGGACGATGAACACCACTCGCTTCTCGATTTCGATCGCCCTGAAAAAATTCGCGTGCTCCTGGGTCCAGTCCCGGACCCTGAATGCACTGTTCAGGGTCCGGGCAATCTCCGGCCTCAGTTGTCTGGCGAATTCGAGATCTTCCAGTTTCAGGCGTATGCCGCTCACTGCGTCGTCGATATCCAGCAACCTCCTTGAATCATCGATATGGACCAGGGCAATGCCGCTGTCGTACTCGTACATGTCGATTTCAAAAATCCCGACCACGGTAAAGCGTTTCGTCCTGGGCAGCAGCCCGGCAGGCGTCACCCTGCCCTTGGGAACGAACACGGTCACCTTCTCGCCCACCGAGACACCGAGAGACCGGGCAAGATACCGGCCAAGGATGATGCCGAATGAACCGGACTGCAATGCCGATGCATTCCCGGCCACGATGAAGTCGAGCACTTCCGACACCTGGCGCTCGGCCTGCGGATCAATGCCTCTTACCAGGGCCCCGGTCACCTGCTTGCCGCGGGACAGGAGACTCTGGCCCAGCACGAACGGGGCCATGCCTTCAACTCCGGGAAAACCGCCAAGATGTCCACGGAGTCCCTCCCAGTTCTCCAGATATCCCTGGGCACTGCTTATCGTGATATGGGGAACCACGAACAGGATCCGGTCCTTCAGGTCCGTATGGAATCCGCTCATGACCGACATGACCGTGATCAGCGCCCACACCCCCAGGACGATACCGAGCATGGACGTCATGGAGATAAAGGAAATATAGTGGTTCCTTCGCCTGGCCCGCATGTAGCGCAGGCCGATCATCAATTCAAGTGGGATACGCATGATGGCCGCGTGGATATCGATCAGTCCTCCGGGCGCATGTGCGGAAACAGCAGCACATCCCGGATTGACGGACTGTCGGTCAGGATCATCACGAGCCGGTCGATGCCCACGCCCTCTCCGGCAGTGGGCGGCATGCCGTATTCGAGCGCCCTGACATAGTCCGCATCATAATACATGGCTTCCTGATCCCCGGCATCCTTTTGTGCAGCCTGTTCCCGGAAGCGTTCCGACTGGTCCTCGGCATCATTCAGTTCCGAAAACCCGTTCGCGATCTCCTTGCCGGCCACGAAAAGCTCAAAACGGTCGCAGAACTCATGGTCCGCATCATTTCTGCGCGACAGCGGGGAAACCTCAAGGGGATAATTCGTAATGAATGTCGGGTTGACCAGCCTGTGTTCGACCAGTTTCTCGAACAATTCCATCTGGATCTTTCCGCATCCGTAATCCGCCAGAACCTTGACCCCGAAACGCTCGGCAAGACTGCGCAGGGCCGGCAGGCCGGTCATTTCCTCCCGGGGGATTTCAGGGTGGAAATGAAGAATGGAATCCAGCAGCGTGAACTCGGCAAACGGCCCCGAGAAATCGATCTCCTGATCCTGGTAGACGACGCTCCGGGAACCCAGAACGTGTTCGCACAGCGACCCCAGCATCTGCTCCGTGAAGCTCATCAGGTCCCGGTAATCGGCATAGGCGCGGTAAAACTCCATCATGGTGAATTCAGGATTGTGCCGGGTACTGACCCCTTCGTTCCTGAAGCTCCGGTTGATCTCGAACACCCGCTCGAATCCTCCCACCACCAGTCGCTTGAGGTACAGTTCAGGGGCCACGCGAAGATAAAGCTCCATGTCCAGGGCATTGTGATGAGTCCGGAACGGCCGGGCCACTGCACCGCCAGGAATCGGATGCATCATCGGAGTCTCCACTTCAAGAAATTCATGCTTCTCCATGAATTTTCTCATGAATTTCATGATTCGTGCGCGTGTCCTGAAAACAGACCGGCTCTGCTCACTCATGATCAGGTCGACATACCGCCTGCGGTGGCGAAGTTCAGGATCCGCCAGTCCGTGGAATTTTTCGGGCAGCGGCCGCAGGGACTTGGTCAGTAGCCGTATCCGCTCGACTCTGACGGAAAGCTCCCCTGTGCGCGTATGAAACAGGACTCCTTCCGCCGCGACAATGTCCCCGATGTCATACTGCCTGAACTCGTCCTGGTACATGCCATCCGGCAGGTGGTCACGTTGCAGGAAAAGCTGTATCCGGCCGCTGACGTCCTGAACATGTGCAAAGCTTGCCTTTCCCATGATACGGCGGCTCATGAGCCGTCCCGCAACCTTTACCCGGACCTCGCACCCATCGAGCGCTGCTGGAGAACCTGCATATTCCCGCTGCAGGCTTCCTGCCAGGGCATCGCGCCTGAAATCGTTCGGGAAAGGGATCGTGGACCGGCGCAGCACCTGAAGCTTCCTGCGTCGCTGCATGATCTGTTCGTCTTCTTCGCTCATCGGACCATTTTCCCGGTGTCGGCACATGCCCGGCAGGCTTACAGCCCTGCCTGCAGACTCGCTGTAATGAACGGGTCCAGGGCGCCGTCGAGCACTGCCTGGGTATTGCCGGTCTCAACGCCCGTACGCAGGTCCTTGATGCGGGACTGGTCCAGGACATAGGATCGTATCTGGTTCCCCCAGCCGATGTCCGACTTGCCGTCCTCTTCCGACTGCTTCTCGCTACGGCGTTTCTCCTGTTCCTGCTCGTACAATCTTGACCGCAGCATGGACATGGCCTCTTCCCGGTTCCTGTGCTGAGACCGCTCGTTCTGGCACTGCACGACTATGCCCGTCGGCAGGTGCGTCATCCTGACTGCCGAATCCGTCTTGTTGACATGCTGCCCTCCAGCCCCGCTCGCCCGAAACGTGTCGACGCGGATATCGGCAGGGTTGATCGAGATGTCGATGCTGTCGTCAATCTCGGGATAGACGTAAACGGCCGCGAATGAGGTGTGCCGCCTGTTCCCCGAGTCGAACGGGCTTTTGCGCACCAGGCGATGTATGCCGGTCTCGGTACGCAGGTAGCCGAAGGCGTACTCGCCCAGAACCTTGATCGTCGCGCCCTTGATGCCGGCTACTTCCCCGACCGTGCGCTGCACCTGTTCCAGCTGATAACCATGCGCTTCCGCCCAGCGGACATACATCCTGAGCAACATTTCAGCCCAGTCCTGCGCTTCCGTCCCGCCCGAGCCTGACTGAATGTCGACGAAGGCATTGCTGTTATCCGTCTCGCCACTGAACATGCGGTGAAACTCGAGCCTTTCCAGCCTGGATTCGATCAGGGACACCTCTGCACTGATCGCCTCCATCGTATCCGTGTCGTCTTCCATTTCCGCCAGTTCAAGCAGTTCCGCGGCATTGCGCGCATCGGTATCCAGGGAATCCAGATCATTGACGGCCCTTTCCAGACCGGCACGTTCCTGTCCGAATTTCTGGGCCTGCTCCGGGTTGCTCCAGATATCCGGATCCTCAAGTATCAGGTTAACCTCTTCCAGCCTTTCCCGCTTGCCCGGATAGTCAAAGATACCTCCTCAGCGCCGCGATACGCCGTTCGGAACTGTTCAGGGATTCCTTCATCTCATTCAGGGACAGCATGGGTTCCACCGTCGGGAAAAAACTGGAAAGCGAGAATACCCAATCCTCTCGCGGAATAACATAGCCTGCCTGCAGAATATACCGGATATGCGATCCAGAATCCCGTTTTCGACCGGAAATGCCCGGATCAGGATCGTCTTCCGGCTTACCCGAATCCGAGCCGAAGCAGGATCAGGAATCCGGTTCCGGCCAGTACCAGGGCAACGGATTTTTTCAGCAATCCCGACGGAAGAACATGGGCTACCCTGGCGCCGGCAAAGACCCCTGCAGCCAGTCCCGCTGCGATAATCAGTCCGAGATTCCAGTTCACTGCGCCATGAACGAGATTGCCCGCGGTTGCCATGAGCGCGATCGGTATCTGGACAACCTGGGACAGTCCGACCGCGGTCAGCGTCGGCACCCGGAACCAAAGCAGTACCGGCATCAGCAGCAATGGACCGCCCGTTCCCGTCATCGCTGAACCGGAACCGACAAGAAATCCGATCACGCCCAGCAGGATGGCGCCCGGGACCCGTGCCTGTCCGACATGAACGGGGAACTTCAGCGCATGAATGCCGCTGGCAAGAACAAGCCAGGCGATGGTCATCTCCAGAAAACCGGCCGGAACAAGGGGAAGCAGGTACGCTCCTGCATAGGCGCCGGGTAGCGCACCCACTGCAATGGGTATCACAATCTCCCAGTCAACGGA
>JAJDVC010000042.1 GCA_022826305.1 Gammaproteobacteria bacterium
AATACTGCAAAAGGTTGAAAATCCGATTTCGGTCATGTAGCCTTGCAGCCAGTTCGGAGCCCTTGGCAGTACGCTTGTCCCAATGATTTCGGTGGACAGGCAGATCCCGGGGCTTTTTTGTTTGAGTCAGATTACCGAGCACCAATTTGTCGACAGCCACTCTGGTTGAGGTCGCTTTCTCCCTGAAGCGCATGCGTTCCGTATATCCGGATATCCGGCATGCATGATCGACAGGTCGGCAACCGGACGAACGTCTATGTCGACGGGTTCAATCTGTACTACGGAGCCTTGAAGAACACGTCGTATCGCTGGCTGGATCTGGATGCCTTGTCCAGGCTCCTTCTCCCCGGACACGAAATCCGGGAAATAAGGTATTTCACGGCGCGCGTGATGGATCGCCCCAAGGATCCGGGAGCGGCGGCCCGGCAGGATGCCTATCTGAGGGCGCTGGAAAGCCTGCCGAACGTATCCGTGTACTTCGGGCATTTCCTGACCCACAAGGTCACCATGCCATCGGCGGATCCTTCCGCTTCGTATCGGCCCGTCAGGGTCTTCAGGACCGAGGAAAAGGGGTCCGACGTGAATCTTGCCACTCATCTTGTCCATGATGCGCACATGGACAGGTTCGACGTTGCGGCCGTGGTCTCGAACGATTCGGACTTTCTCGACCCGATCCGGATTGTCAGGGACGAGCTGAACAAGCGCGTCGGGCTACTGAACCCCCATCGCCGCCCAAGTCGGGCATTGCTTCCGCACATCGACTTCCACAAGAGAATCCGGGCCGGCGCGTTGTCCAGGGCGCAGTTTCCGGACGAATTGACAGACCGGACCGGAACAATTTCCAGACCGGTATCCTGGTAGCCTGACAATGGGGAGAAGCAGAAGCCACCCGAAGGTGGCTTCGCGCCCAGCCACCGAAGCGCCTGGGGTGGTTGTGCGTATTATAAGACCTGCCAGAATTGTTGCAAGCGAGAAAACGTTCCGGGAACTCCTGTGGTGCGAGAACGGTTTCCGGCGGCTCGTCACCATCGCAATCCCTGATCAGTCGGAATTCCGGGTCCATTCCTTTCCCGGGGAAATAGACGGCCTGTACCTCAAGTCCGAACCAGACACTCGCCTCCCCGTCCCTTTGCGACAACCAGATCAATTCTGCCGGCAGCCCTGCCGGTCGCGGGAGACCGCATGAACGGCACTTCGGCCGCCAGATACACTTCCGGGAATCCGGCTATTTCATTCAGCCTGATCCGTATCCTGCGCCACCAGGGTCAGCTTCCGTTCACCTGTACATCCGTATCGATGGCGAGGTGTTCCCGGGGAATGATCCAGCCCGTGAGCAGGGATATCCGCTTTCCCTCTACCCGGACCTTGAACCAGTTCTCGTCTTTGTGGTTCTTGAGATTGATCCGCAGGGACTGGAAACCCTTCTGCATGTCGTTCCAGTCCATGTCCTGTTCCTGGGCGAACTTCCTGAAGCCCACACGACGAACACCCCCTGATCCAGGATATGGATCACGGACTTCACCGTATTGAACTCCAGCCTGTTGCGGTTGATCCCCTCTTCCACCCATCCCAGGAATCGCTGTCCGCATCCGGATTCGGGACTGGTCTTCCCGTTCCCGGACCCTGTCCTGGCAGGAGCCCGTTCATCAACATCACGAAAAAAGAGATTGATCAGCGATGCCCTGGCATCGGGAAGATCGGCAGTCAGCGTTTCCCGTGAATCCGGCGTCGGCTCGACCTGGAAATCTGCTGCGGCTGCCGACTGACCCTGGGTCGGCTGCCATCCTCTGCGTTCCCGTTTCCGGATTCGCCGGATTCCATGATCACGGCTCCGTCATACAGAGGCACCGCGTCGGTATCGTCCCAGATCACATCCAGCGGAAACCGCAGCATCGTAAAGGTTGTATCCGGTTTCCAGTCATCGCTCTGCACGCGGTAGCACCAGACCGCTTTCCGGGCATCATCCAGATCAAGCAATCTCCCTTCCGCCATGATCTCGAATATTCTCCGGCTATCGGTCGGGAGGCCATCATGTCCTTCCTTCGTCGGTTGCTCCCTTATTGCGTCAACCCCTCGCTTGCTCAGCAACCATAACCCCTGATCCGTTACCCATCCGCTTGCGCCCGGGCGGTTCAGGGAAAGCTCTCCGCTGCTGATCAGTAGCCGGAGGGACTTCCCGACTCGGCGTGGACCGACATCGGCATGGCGGAGGAAGTCATCTTCGCGACGCACCGGCCCGCCGGGTGGGAGCGGATGCAGCATTACGTGGTGATCCACCGCCGGACCCGGGGAGGTCGGTTTCTGTTGGTACCGCAGCACACGGTGATCATGGTGTCGCGGCACGACCTGCTGCTGGCGCACAAGGGAATCCGGGAGAGGACATGAACCTGCATCACCCGCCCTGTCGCGGGTACCGTGCAAACCAGGCATTTCACGCCCTGGTCACATCGCCCGGGTGCTGTTGCGGGCGGTGCACGGTGCTGCCGAAGAAGGCTCGCCATCATGGCATCCGGCCGATCATCCGCCATGTGATGCGCACGGCGGCGCACATGGTCCGGTCGGCGCGCCAATCCTGTGTGCGCTTCGCCAGGAGCAACTTCCGGCTGGACTGACTGTACCATGCCATGGTGACGCTGGAGGCAACGATTCCTGCCCGTTCCCGCGCCCTCCCCTGCGGGCCGCGATCTGAGACGGCCTGCATCGACCACGGACTGACGAATGCCGCCCGGCGGCGGAGATTGGCTCGCCTGGACCATGACATCCGGCATCCCCGGGCAGGTCGAATGTACAGTTCGGCGGTAGGTCTGTACATTGAGCATGCCTGCCGGGTGACTGGGCAAGCCCTAGAAGTACTGCCGACCTCCATACTGGAGTCAACCGGGCTAAAAAGACCACTTGAGACCTTTGTCAGGGGATTGGGGTGTTTCAATCCATCCCCCGCAAAGAGGGCATGTCCTGCTAAAATGACCGCCCGACATGCGGCACAGACAAACGATGCACAGGCATTTGAAAGGTGAAGCGGATGAGCGGAACGAGACCACCACCTCCGCTGCCCGAGGCTGACAAGTCCGACATGGAGGTATTCATTGAACAGCTGATCCTGCCTGTGCCCGGTTTCGATTTTCTGCGGCAATCCACCAGTGTGGCCCAGGCAGACTCGAAAACTGGATCCATCCCGACAGAATGCAGGACTTCTCCAATCTTACGGTTATCTAACAAAATGCATGGTATCAAGGCACAGGCGTGTGAGGTCGGTGGAGAATTTGTGGTGCTGGAAAACTCCACCGCCGTTGCGGGCTGGAGGGGCAAGGCCGATCACGGTTATGCGAAGCGGCATACGCAACTTGTCAGGTCGGGCAGGCTCGTCACCCGGGAAGAGGAAACTCTGTGCCTTGCCGAAGATGGCGTGTTTCGAAGTCCAGGCGCAGCGTCCCCCGTCATTCTCGGGCGACCCGACAACGGACGCACATTCCGGAAGATCGGAGATTCCGGTATTTCGTACGGTGAGCAGCAATCGCGGCAACTGGACAGGATAGCCCTGTACTGCGGCCGGGAGGCGATGGAATGACGCTTGCTTCCGTAAACCCGGAGGTCTTGCGCTGGGCGCGCGAGCGCGCCGACATGGCACAGGAAGATCTGGTGACAAGGTTCAAGGGGCTGACCGACTGGGAGAGTGGACAGGCACAACCCACTCTCAGGCAACTCGAAAAATTCGCCCACGCCGTCCATGTGCCATTCGGCTACCTGTTTCTCTCCGAGCCCCCTGAAGAACGTCTCCCGATCGCCGACTTTCGCACCGTCGGGAACGAAGCTAAAGCGAGTCCGGACCTGATCGATACTCTATACGCCATGCAGCGGCGGCAGGCGTGGCTGCGTGAGCACCTCGTCGAGAATGACGCGGAGCCATTGACTTTCGTGGCAAGCGCCCGTCTTGCAGACGACCCCGATGCGGTGGGTCGCGAAATGCGGCGCACCGTCGGCCTCGACGACGGATGGGCATCAGGAGTCCACACCTGGCAGGATGCCGTGAACGAGTTGCGCCGCATGATCGAGCAACTCAGCGTGATGGCGGTGATCAACGGTGTCGTCGGCAATAACACGCACCGCCGATTGAACGTTGAGGAGTTTCGCGGCTTCGCGCTTGCGGATCATTACGCACCCCTGATTTTCGTGAACGGCGCAGATGCGAAATCCGCCCAGATGTTCACACTGGCTCATGAACTGGCGCACATCTGGCTCGGAGAAGAAGGCCTTTCCGGCTTCGAGAACCTGCTTCCCGGTGGCGGGAACGTGGAGAACTGGTGCAACAGGGCGGCGGCTGAATTCCTCGTGCCCTCGCGCGAACTGCGGGATCGCTGGATACAGGTCAGGTGGAAACAGGATCGCTTTGCAGTCATTGGGCGATTGTTCAAGGTGAGCCCGGTGGTCGCCGCCCGTCGAGCCATGGACCTGAAACTCGTCGAGCGTAACGCCTTCTTCGAATTCCACGAACAATACATCAACCGGGAACACCGGGGCGGCACGATGAAGTCCGGAGGCGATTTCTACAACAATCAGAATGCGCGTGTCGGCAGGCTTTTCGCGACCCATGTGATGAGAGCAGCAATGGGGGGGCAAATCGGATTCAGGGAAGCTTATGAACTGACAGGCCTTCGGGGCGGAACGTTCCAGGACTATGCCGGGCGATTGGGCTTCCCGCTTTCATGATTGCGAATCGGCCCTACCTTGTGGACTCGGATGTCCTCATAACGGCGAAGAACCTGTACTACGCCTTCGACATTTGTCCCGGTTTCTGGAAGAGTCTGCTTCATCATCATCAGGAAGGCCAGTTGTTCAGCGTCGACAGGGTGCGCAACGAACTGCTCGCCGGTCGCCGCACCGAGAATCTTGTTCACTGGGTGATGGATGAAGTCCCGAAAAGTTTCTTCCTTCCGGTGGAAACCGATGAAGTTCCCCGCGCCTATACGGAAATCATGATGTGGGTTCAACGCCACCCCGCGTACCTTGATCATGCCAAGGCGAAGTTCGCGACGGGTGCGGACGGCTGGCTCGTGGCTCATGCACAGGTATGCGGTGCAACTGTCGTAACCAATGAGCAACCAGCACCAGCTTCCAGAAAGGACGTGAAGCTGCCAGATGTCTGCGACGAATTCAGAGTCCCCCGGGAGAACACCTTCGACATGCTTCGCGCACTTGGAGTGCAGTTCAATTAATGGGCGGGAGGGCTTGCATGGGCAGCGTCAATGATCAGTCACCGTGGCACCCCTCAGGAAAGCAGTACAGCAAAAGAGAGCCTGTGAAAGGTGACAAGCCAACGGGGCGATGACCGGAATCATCGAAAGCGAGGTCGAAGACGCGGCACTCGCTTAGGGCCTGTTAACATAGCTGCAGGAATTCGACGATGAGCCCCAAGGTAACGAATCCGGGGAAGATGACATCAAGCTTGTCGAAGCGTGAGAAGATCCTGCCGAATGTCGTATCGCGATGGCGGCAGTCTTTCCAGTTTCCAAGACAATTCTGATCAGATAATCTAGCCCGAAAAATGCATGAGGAAGTAGGTTGGAATCTCCGTTATGTGATATGATTCAATCAGTTAAAAGGAAATATCAGGAGCTTCCACCCATGACACATTGTACCCGCAGCACGATCCGATTTTCAAGACGCAAAGGCCGCAAGGTCGAAGCCAGTTTCCAGTGCAAGGGAACTTGGGATATGGATTATTCCAGCGCAGTATCTGGAGAATGATCCGAGGTGCATGATACCAAAGCCGACGGATCTATCGAGGTAGCACCGGCAGAGCATTGTTCAGGAGTACAGGCCAATTACCAGATATCCAATGGCAAGCCATCCGTCGACGACATCTATACATGTGATTTCGAGGATCTTGGTTCCTGTCAGTTAAGGAATACTGGTACCTGGCGATTCACCAGTGCCAGCGAGGCAACCGGCTCTCTTACCGTTCAGTACATTTGTTCCGGGGTAACTGCTACCGACACCATTACCGGAACCGCCTGAAAACGGTAGGCTGTCAACAACAGAAAGGGCCAGCTATCAGCCAGCCCTTTCTTGCCTGGAGTTGTCGGATTCAGATCAGGTTCTTTTTCCAGTTCCTCTGGCAGATTTGTTCTGTGGCAACGTGAAGCGTTCGAGTTTCTTGTCCACTATATCAGATATCCGCTTATCCTGCTCTGAAAACTGATCAGCCATGTTCTTGTTGGTTTGATCAATCTGCTCTCCAAGCTTTGTTTGTCCGGCCTCAAGAGCCTCAAGACGTTTATCGATCTTTTCGAACTCCGGCTTCATGTTGTTTTCATGTGCCTTCATGGTTTCTTCAAAGACCTTCCTGATTGCATTGGCAAGCAGGTCTGAACTGCCATTCAGCTTTGTAGTACTCATAATCTCTCCAGCTATAGGTGAGGCAAAACAACAATAACATTACCATAGCATATTGTAATACAAGTAAGACAATATTCTGATTGCTCCCTCATCCCCTGACAAGAAACCATTCTGATCCTGTTAGCAACAAATAGAACTGTCCGGTTTGGTAGCACGTAATGTGTCCGCTATTGCCAAGGCCTGCCCCTGGGGGTTAACCCCCAGGGGCAGGCGGCCGTCCGCGACGGACATTACGCAGCAGCCTTCGTCTCTTCCAGCATCAATTTGCCCGTCCCATCGTAGCGCGCCAGTTCACGCGGACCGTGACGGATCGACACGCTGCCGTCTGCGTACGACAGCACCTTCACACGCACATTCACATAGTGGCATCGGTGGCGATCCGCCGGCATCTGCCAGGCCCGGCGATCATGCTTCACGCAGTTGTCATGGCCCACTGTCCGTTCATGATGCTCGCACAGGATATCCGCCAGTACCGAGGTGTCCTGACACGCTGCAAACGCACTGCCCGACTCACGGGCAGGACGCCTGAACTCCTCATTGCAGGCCGGCAGATAACGCTCCTGAAGATAACGGTTCGCCGCGGACATGTCCCGGACTCCCGCCGCATGCAGTTCCTTCACCAGGCGATCCTGATGCGTCTTGAAGACCCGCTCGCAGCGGCCTCGAGCCTGCGGCGAATACGCCGCCATCATCTCGATACCCAACGGCTTCATCGCCCGACCAGACTGCGTCGGGTGGCGCTTGTCTACCTTCCCATCGGCCTGCGGTGTGTGCCAGTAGTGACTGCCGCGGTCCGTATGCAACGAACAAGACAACCCCCGACTCTCGATCACCTCTCGCACCCCACGGAAACTGCTCGCCGTCCCTTCCCGGGCACAGAAAAACAGCGCGTAATGCTCGCTCGTCGCATCATCCAGCGTCACGATCAGAGCCCGGCGCTGACCCGATACCCACTCATGCGTGCTGCCGTCCTGATGCAGCATCATGCCCGGCAACGGCGAAGCCTCGCGGCGCTTGCGGTGGGCGCCCCGCTTCGCTGCA
>JAJDVC010000130.1 GCA_022826305.1 Gammaproteobacteria bacterium
TGGTAACCTACAATCCGATCAGCCCCATTGATGAGGAGCAGGTCGTGAAAAGGTGGTGGTTTCAGCACATCGTGCATGACGTGTCCCATGTCGCCTTTCTGATCCACCTGTTTCGTTTTGTTCAGGGCAGGCGGCGGACGCGGTACTGCGGCGCCCATACCCTGATCAATAGTCAGGAGACGTGTTTCGTGTCAGGGCTGGTTACGGCCCGGCAGATGGGAGCGGACTATCCGTTCGAGGACCCCGAGGCCAGAAAGTGGTTCAACTTCTACGGACGGACGATGTACGGCTGGCGCTTCAGGAAGGCATGAACAGGATCCGGTCCGCCTGCATGCGGAGTTCGGGATCAACCACCTGACAACGCAAGTGCCTCGAGGTATTTGACTGCCATGTCGTGCAGTATCTGTTCGTAGGCATTTCTTGCCGGTATCCGGACGGTGCGCACCAGCAGGTCGTGCACCCTGGCGTGATTTCCCTTCTCATCCAGAGCCAGCAACGCAAGTGCGTATTCCAGGGGAACCGCCTTTGCGCGAGGAGCGAGTTCGAGCGCCCTCTCGAAAGCGGCAATTGCATCTCTTGCCCGGGCCCTGTAGATCATGCGTGCCATGAGCGGCCCCATCGCCGAGATGAGTTCTGCATGCCAGCGACCCAGGCTGAGATGGGCGGAAACCATGTCAGGATCGATTTGAAGCGCCTTCTCCGTCGATTCGTGGACCTGTTCCGCATATCCACGGCCTGCTACCAGAAACGGACTGACGACCTGCGCATATCGGCCGACAGCACGTGCCAGTTGCAGGTGGGCGTCGGCATTGTCGGAATTCGCGTGTACCGCCTTTCGGGCCAGTTCGACCGCATGCCTGAGCAGTGCCTCCTTTTCGTCGTCTCCGGCAATGTGGTAGGCATGTATCGTCAGCGATGCTGCGGCAAGCGCGTACCCCTCGGAGGTGCCTAGGATTTCCCCTGCACGGGCCGCGTCGGTGAACCGGCCTTCCTCATATGCCGTCTGTGCCGACCTGATGGACTGGGTGTCGGCAACACCGGGTAATGACAGGACAAGCATCAGGAACAGGCGGCAGTACAGCAAGGCACTGCATGAAAGGTCGGGGCGCTGCCGACCTTGACGGCTTGTTCCGGCATGCGGAAGTTTCGAATACACGGGTTCCTCTCGATCGTCACGATGATGCAGGCGGTCGAAATCCGTTTTTCTTCGGACGATTCGATCGCCGGAGCGGGAATTGCAGATGATTCCGGTTCTGGAAAATTGTATTCGCAAGTCGCCTGCCGTTTCAAACAGGTGCATGGAGTCGCCACGGTTTTTCCTGTGCATCAGGTTTCCGGTGCCGGTCAGCGGAATCGGGAAACCCGTGCGAGGAGATGCGGGGTGACTTCAGCCATGGCAAAAGGGGAAGACTCTTTGCTCCCGGCTTCCGGACCGGTGCCGGATTGGTGGTTGCCAGCCGGAAAACTTCTGGAAATCGGTGGCGGGAGTTGTGCTACCATTGACAGGAGGTTCGAGCATGAGCTGAAGAAGTCGGCATGACCTGGTGCCGCATGAATGCTTGTGCTGATTTCGCTTGACATACTGATGACAACCAACCGGGAGGAAACGTTGACTGGCTTCTCTGTTACACGCACGGTCCTGGCATTTTCCGGATTCTTGCTTGCTGCGTTCCCTTTGGGTGCGATCGGATCATCTTCCGGTCTCGTCGAGGGCAGTCCTGAGGAGGCCGGACTCAGGATTGCAACGGAAGCCCGCGAGATCCAGAAGGGATTCAGCAGCTTCACCGCCAACCTGACCATGACGCTGCGTGACAGGCGGGGTCGGGAAAGCCAGCGTCATCTCCGCCTGAAGGTGCTCGAGGTCGATGGAGATGGTGACCGGACCGTGTTTCTGTTTGATCGGCCGCGCGACGTCAAGGGTACCGCCTTTCTCATCCACTCCCACAAGGACAGGCCGGATCAGCAGTGGCTGTATCTCCCCGCTCTCAAGCGGGTGAAGGGGATCAGTTCATCGAAACAATCCGGTTCCTTCATGGGGAGCGAGTTCTCGTACGAGGACATGGGTGCCGTGGAGGTGGAGAAATACACGCATCGGTTCCTGCGCGAGGAGCCCTGTGCCGATCTCGAATGCCTTGTTCTGGAACGTGTTCCGAAAAGCGAGGATTCCGGGTACTCGCGTCAACTCGTATGGCTTGATCGCGAGGCACTGCGCACCATGCAGATCCAGTATTTCGATCGCAGGGATTCACATCTCAAGACGATGGTCGTGGATGATTACCGCCTTTATCTTGATCGTTTCTGGCGAGCGAGCACGATAACGATGATGAACCATCTCACGGAAAAAAGTACCGTGCTGGACTGGTCGGATTACGAGTTCGGAGCGGACCTCGACCCCGGCGACTTTACCAGGACAGCATTAAGACGGGTACGGTAGGGCATCGGGTATGTGAACACGCTGAAGAAAGGTGTTTTTCGACAGGGTGGACGAATCGTTCCTGTCACGAGTGCCCTGTTTTTCGTATCCTGCAGGTATTCCATGATGGTCGTTTCCTTCATCCGCCGCCGTTCCGGAGTCGGTTCGTATCGAGGGTAGCTGATGCCGGATAATGCCGAAAACGGGACTGTCGAGTCACTCAGCCTGTGTGATGAGTTGATCATCATGCTGCTCAACGAGCAGAGCGGCTACTTCTATCAGGTGCCCGGCTGGGAATTGAATTGTACTTTCGCTGGCGCAGTGCTGGCGGAACTCTCCCTGCTTTCTCGCATTGATACGGACATGACGTCATTGCTTGTTGTCGACCGGACGGAGACGGGCAATCCCATTCTTGACCCCATGCTGAGGCGGATCATGGATGAGCCTGTACAGCGAAATGCCCGGTACTGGATTGAATGTTTCGCTACAGAAGCGGAACCCATCATTGACATGACTCTGGACCGTCTGGTAGGCATGGGCATTCTGGAGCATCACGACGGGGAATTCTGGACCCTGGTCCCGAACTACCGTCATGCGAATCCTGCACGGGATTCCGAGAAGGGGGGGGGTACTGCAAGCAAGTTCATCAAGACGCGCATCAGAGAGGCGATTTTCACCGATACCATTCCGGATTCGAGGGATATCATCATTGTGTGCCTCGTCAATACGTGCGATGTCTTTCGTTTCATATACGAACTTGACGACAAGGCGGAAGAACGGATCAGGCTCATTTGCCAGATGGACCTGATCAGTCGTTCGATAACTGATGCGGTCGAGCACAAGATTGCAAGCCCGATGCTTCGGCGTTCCCACCTGGCGAGGCAGTTACCGTCCGTCTCGTTGTCCAGACTGCCTTTCAACCGGAATTTCCGGCAGGGCAACGTACCGGCTCTTTTCTCGGATCTTGCGAAGGAATACGGTCCCGTTTTCCGCATCAAGCTGCCATTTGCGAAACCCATCATCTTTCTTGCCGGGCCCCAGACAAACTTCTGGGTACATCGGCGAGGACGAAGACACCTGAGAGCCAGGGACTATTTCTCCGACCTGGAGCAAATGTATGGCGCATGCGGAGTGCTGCCTTCGCTTGATGGCGCGGAGCATTTCCGGCTTCGCAAGGCCATATCGCCGGCATATTCGCGCTCGAGGCTCGAGGTCCAGCTGGACCGGTTCTACCACTATGCCTACCAGTTCATGTCGGAGTGGAAGGTTGGCGCTGCCTACCCGGCAACACCCCTCTCCAGACGGATGATCAACGCACAGCTTTCACCACTATCCATCAGCGTTGAAACCCAGGACATCATAGACGATCTGATTCTATTCAAGGAGCGTGCGCTTACTACCCATGTTGCAAAGATCCTGCCAAAGTTCATGCTGTGGACTCCGAAAATGAAGCGCAAGGCCAGAGTCATCGATACGCTGATGAAACGGGTCCAGAGCGTCCATACCCCGGCCCAGCGGGCAGGATGCCCGAGAAATCTTGCCGATGACTGGCTGAGTCTGCATTCAAGCGACCCGCTGCTGGTTCCGGAGTCCAATCTGCGTTTCGCGATTTCGACTTCACTTCTTGCCAGCTATTATCTTGGGGACGCATTCAGTTTCGTGCTTTATGCCATGGCATCGCAACCCGAAATCCTCGAAAGGATCCAGGTCGAGGCTGATGCCCTGTTTGACGGCGGCAATCCGGAGAGCGGGGATTACAGCCCGACAGCGACGGATGTTACTCGCCGCTTCATCATGGAATGTCTGCGCATGTATCCGATTGTGCCTGTATCGCTTCGGGACGTGATGAATTCATGTGAGGTGGAAGGGTATGAAATACCGTACGGATCGCGCGTGTTCATTGCCCAGACGGCCGCCCACTACATGGAGGACGTCTTTCCGGATCCATACAGGTTCGATATCGATCGTTATCTGCCCTCACGTGCGGAGCACCGCAGCCCCGGCTATGCGCCTTACGGGCTGGGTACGCATACGTGTCTCGGTACGAGATGGCTGGACCTGCAACTGGCTATCAACGTGCTGATTGTGGCACGTTACTTCGTCATCAGGGTGTCGCCCAGGAACTACAAGCTCCGCTTTCATCCGATCCCGTCGATGAAGCCGAGCAGGAAGCTGAAGATACTCATTGCCGAGCAGCGGCACGAACTGCCGGGCTGATGACAAAACACCCCCGGATCCGCGATGGATCAGCCGCTTTCCGGTGCCGGGTTCGCAAGCCGGTCCTGGGTCTGTTCCGGCGAATGCCTCAATCGATCCCTGATTTCCTCGCGCGACTCCCTGGTCTCGTCAAGCACCATCAGCAACGGAGGAAGAAACAGGAAATCCGCCAGCAGGGCCGCAATGACCGTTATCCCCATGAGCAGGCCAAGCGCCTGGTTGCTCTCGATACCCGATGCGCCGAATACCATGAATCCCAGCGCAAAGACGCTGGTTGTCGTTATCAACGCCTTTCCGACGGAAGAGAATGCAGACTGGACGGACTCCGAAGGCAGCAGGCCGTTTTTTCGTGATCTGAGGTACTTGGTCATGAAGTGGATCGTGTCATCCACGACGATACCGAACGCCAGGGCGGTAACTACCGATGCCGCCACACCGACCTCTCCCACCAGATAGCCCCACAGGCCCATTGCCATGGCGGCCGGAATGAAGTTGGGGATCAGGCTGATGAGACCAAGTCGAATGCTTCGGAAAACGGCGAGCAGAAGCAGTGAGACAATGGTCATCGCCATGATGGTGCCGACCAGCATGCTGCTGATGTTTCTCTGGATCGAATAGGCTCCCACGATCGAGACGCCGGTAGCGCCGGTTTCCATGTCCGGGGCGTTTTCCCTTAGCCACTCACGTGCACGGTTATCGATGTCGATCCTCTCCATGCTGGACAGACTCTTGAGAATGACGGTCAGGCGGGTCGCCGATCGGTCGTGATTGATCAGGTTGTTGAGATCGCGTCCAATCGGCAGGGAGAATTCGTAAAGCAGGAGATACTGGGCGGCGAGATCCGGGTCGGCCGGGATCGAGTAGAAGTCCGGATCGTCGCCATGCAGGTTCTTGTTCAGACGCTTCATGATGTCGGCAATCCCGAAGACATGTGCAACTTCCGGCTGGGACCGGTACCAGTTTGCGAAGGCATCCGCCTTTTCGAGATATTCAACGTCCGTGATACCGTTTTCCCGTCCGGAGTCGAGCGAGTACTCGAACGGTTCCAGGCCGGTGAAGTGCTCGCCCACGAAATCGGTGGCCTGCCGGAACTCATAGCTTTCGTCAAGCAGTTCCAGAGGATTCTCGTTCAGATCTATCCGGTAGATGCCGGCTATCAGCACGATGATCCCAACTGCGGAAGAGTACAGCAACGTCATGTGGTTCGATACCACAAACCGCCCGAATCGATCGAGAAGACCGGATTTCCCCGTACTTGCCGGTCGGCCGCGCACGGGCACCAGCGACAGAAAGGCAGGCAGGAGCGTCATCGAGTAGACGAAGGCGCACAGGGCGCCGAATGCCACGATGTTGCCCATCACCCGGAATGGAGGCATTTCGGAGAAATTCAGACTGAGAAAACCGATTGCAGTCGTGATCGAGGTAAGAAAAACCGGCCATGCATTGTGCCGCAGGGAATGAATGGCGGCCTGATTGCGGTCCATGCCCTGGTGAAGTCCCACCAGCATCGCCTCGATGACATGAACGGAATGGGCCACCGCAATCGCCATCAGCACGAACAGTGCCGCACCACTCTCGGCATACAGGGTCATGCCCGTCCAGCCCGCAAAACCCATCGCGGGCGGGATGATGGTGAAGATCATGAGCGTGATCGCGACCATTCCCCAGAGTGACCGCAGGACAAGCAGCGCCACGAGCAGCATCGTTCCGAGTGCAGCGGGCCCGAGAATGCCGAGCTCGTCTTCCAGGGCCTTTCCGATCGTATGATTGAGGAAGAGTTCCCCGGTCAGGTGGTATTCGATCGACGGATGTTCTTCCCGGGACCTGGCAACCGTGTCGTTGATATGGTTGACGACATCGAGTTTTGCCTCCTGTCGATCCGCTTCGGGGAGCACGAAACTGACGATCAATCCGGCAACCCGGCCGTCATGGGACAACAGGCGTCCGGCAATTTCCCCGGTGCCCAGGGCGATAGTCCTTATCCGCTCCATGTCGATGTCGGTCAGCAGTTCCGCATCGTCGATGAGTGGTTCGACGATCAACTCGTCCTCGAGGCCTTCGCTGTGGGAGTAGTTCGTAATCGAATCGACGCGCGTGGCATAGGGTGTGCGCCACAATTCCTCGGTCAGGTCCTCCATGGCTCCCAGCACTTCGGGCGTGAAGATTGTTCCGCCTTGCGGCGCAACGGCAATGAGGACAGCATCCGAGATGGTGTAGGTGTCTTCCATCTGCTCGAGAGCGATGAGGTGTGGATGGTCTTCACTGAAATGATGCCGGAAGTCGGAATCCACGGTGGTTATCCTGGAGGCCCCCGCGGAGAGCCCCAGTATGGTGAGGGCAGAGAGCAGGATGGTCGTCCAGCGGCGATTCACGATCAGGGTGGCGCATGTTTCGAGATTCATTTCAACGTACCGGATTATCTGTAGGCTTCACTGCAACAAGGTGGTCCCGATCCGGATGATCACACACTTGTCCTGAAGAAGCATATTGTCCTGCATGGTCGAGTGTCTGCACAAGCCCGTTGCAGTCTGCAGCCTTCCCATGTACCGGAATTACTGTTCCTGTCCAGCCGAAAGGATGTTTCTGAACATGTCCGGGCTCTCTATTCGTCCATTGTGAACACATGTTCCGTATCTGTAGGCAATCTCCGCAATGCATCGCCCGGCCTGCCCACGGGGTGGTTCGGTCAGGTCCGGATCGCTCCTGAACATCCCTGTCGACCTGATCGACTGCCTTCCCATCACGTCTTCATGTGTGCTGTGCGGGTATCCGTGAAGCGTGGCATTATTGTCCGCGAGATACTATACTTGACGGCATCGTACCAAACCCCTCTCGCCAGAAGGATAAAGTGACCAGTACGCCCACCAGACGATCAGGACACCGTTCCCTGTCCAATCTCGCTCCGAATGAGATCAGGACCGTGGTCGATCGGTACAGGGGTATCCATGAGGACAGCCTGGAAGACAGGAAGAAACAGTACAAGGCGATGGTCAGGAGCTATTACGATCTGGTAACCGATTTCTACGAGTTCGGTTGGGGTCGTTCCTTTCACTTCGCTCCCAGGCGCAGGGGCGAGACCTTCAGGGAATCGTTGCTCAGGCACGAGCATTTTCTTGCCGATCAGCTGTCTCTGGCTTCAGGCATGAAGGTGCTTGATGTGGGATGTGGAGTAGCAGGGCCGATGGGAAACCTGGCCCGTTACTCCGGAGCCAGTTTTGTCGGTATCAACAACAGCGCCTACCAGATCGAGCGGGCGAAGGTCCACACCCGGGATGTCCGCTCGCTATGCAGTTTCATTCACGGCGACTACATGCAGATTCCCGGTGAGGGAAACTGCTACGACGCCGCCTTCGATATCGAGGCCACTCCCCATGCACCGGACAAGACGGCGGCATTCAGGGAGATTTTGCGGGTGCTTCGTCCAGGAGCGTGTTTTGCGGGTTACGAATGGTGCCTGACCGGGAACTTCGATCCGAAGGACACGGAACATCTCAGGATCAAGCAGGATATCATGGTGGGAAACGGGTTGCCGGACATCCCCAGTACGGAAGAAGTGGCTGCCGACCTGTGCAGGGCCGGATTCGAACTTCTGGAAACGCGTGATCTTGCACACGAATCGGACCCCGGGATGCCCTGGTATCGTGCCTTGCAGGGTCGTGATTTCGATATCAGGAGTATCCCCCGCATACCGTTCGGGCGGTTCCTGACCAATCTGGTCCTCAGGGGGGGGGAGCGGTTCCGGCTGGTTCCGCAAGGTACTGCAGCAGTCAGCACGATATTGAATTG
This sequence comes from Gammaproteobacteria bacterium, assembly GCA_022826305.1. Taxonomy (GTDB): domain Bacteria; phylum Pseudomonadota; class Gammaproteobacteria; order Arenicellales; family Poriferihabitantaceae; genus Poriferihabitans. The sequence continues at coordinate 8,417 of JAJDVC010000130.1, forward strand.
TGGGGCCGATGCGCTGGTCGAAGGAGGCATATCGGACATCTTTACTCCGATGTTTTTCTTCCTGGTTCGCAAGCCTCGGGTTTCGGATAGCTGAATGAGCTACGTCTTTGATCCCGAAGTTCTTCGGGAGATTGCACATTCCCATCTTGATCTGCCGCTGGAGAAGATGTTCCCTGCCATAACCCGGGGACTTTCGGAACGGTATCCCGGTCTGATTGATTCCAGGCACGAGTGGTTCTTTTCCAATGCGGGTGGTGTCATGGGACAACTGACCATCCTGTATGCTTCGTTTCGTGAGTATGTGATTTTCTACGGAACTCCCCTCGGCGGCCAGGGGCACACGGGCCGATATTCGTTTGTCGAGGATTACGCAATCATCCTGGACGGGGAGTGGTGGTACTTTTCCGAAGGAGATGCTCGAAGGCAGGAGTATGGGCCGGGTGATGTCGTGCATCTGCGAAAAGGCGAGGCGAAGGGGTTCCGGATGGTCGATCGGGGCTGGATTCTCGAATATGCGCGTGGTCCGATCCCCACCATGCTTCCGTTCGGGGTGGCGGATACGCTGTTCAGCACCCTCGACTTCACCACCCTGTTCCGCACGTTCCGGATATACGCGAAACATCTCATCCGTTCTGTGCGAGGATGATCGGCATTCGCAACGCCCGATTGTCCTTCCTTCAGTTCTCCTGCGGTTCGTGAAGTCTGTCTGCATGCCTGCGGGCAGCGTCGGCGGCAGGTTGATCGCGGGCCTGTCTTCGCTGTTCGTACAGGCCAAGTGCATGCAGGGGGAAATACTGTCGGTAGAGGACATAGTCCAGAAGTGCGGTGCGGAAGAATACTCCGGCCATGTCCTGTTTCGGCCACGTTCCGTCTGTGTGCTGCTTGTCGATCAGATGGCGGGCTCCCCGGGAGATTGCGGACCAGTTCGGGTCCCCTGCCACCAGCAGGGCAATCAGCGCCCATGCGGTCTGGATGACCTGGCTTTTCTCATGTGCAACGTATCTGCCCGTCAGGCAGCCGCTGTGGTGTTCTCCCCACCCCCCGTCCTCCCGCTGGTGGTCCAGCAGCCATCGGCAAGCCAGGCGTAGTGCAGGGTCACCCGGGCGGGCTCCGGCCGCAATCAGGCCCCTGATTCCGAAATAGGTGCCGTAGATGTACTGGACACCCCATGTTCCGCGCCAGGAACCATCGCCTGCCTGGGTCCGGCGAAGCCAGGCATCGGATCGGCGCATGGCGTTGATTGCCGCATTATCCGTGACCTGTGGAAAGTGTTTCCTGCATGCGGCAAGCGCCTCGAGGCAGGAAGCGGTGCACTCGACATGCGAGTGTTCGGTCATCGAGTCGCCGAACATCTCGGCCGGATTCAGCCATTCCAGGCCGATTATGGTGCGCCGCGCCTCGTAGCTGCCGAAACCGCCATCGCGATTCTGGCCGCGCAGCATGAATCGTACCGCATTGCCGAGCAATTCCATGTTCACGTCATCAGGCCGGGCCTTGATGATTCCGAGTACCGCCTCGGCCGTGCAGTCGGTTACCGGCCAGCCATGCCAGCCCCCGGCAAAGCACCAGCCACCCCTTGGGTCGGTTCGGTAGGCCTCCCTGTATCCCTCGAAACTGATGTCGATCTGCTGTCTGCAGAGGAAATCGGCTCCGTTGCGCAACGCATTCCTAACCCCATCGAATTCGGAAACCGTCGCCAGCGCCTGCAGGGAGAATCCGGTATCCCATGAAGTGCTTCTGGCTCCGGTAATGCGCGTTCCCTGCTCCTCGTCTTCCCAGATCCAGCCATCAAGTTGGGCGATGGCCTGTCGGCAGTCCGTGTCATCCGGATCGCGGAGCCACAGGGCGATGATGTTGAGGATGCCGCTGACCGGGGAGATGCTGGCATGACTGGTGGTTTGCAGTTCCCACTTGATATGCCGGGTTATGGCATCCATGCACCGGGCCCGCAGACGCTTGCTGTGAAGCCGTTCGTATGTGCGTGCAAGTCCATATCCGATCCGGAGCCAGACGCTTGGCCGCATGTAGAGATCAGCAGTTCGCAGACGATTCCGGCTTGACGGGAAATCGACCCCGGAAAATCCCTGGGGAAACAGTTCTTCGCGTAAAGACTCGATCAGGGGGGTTGCCGGCACCTGGAATCGATGGGGAAAAATGGCGGTCATCGCCATGTAGATGAGTCGAGTATGGCAGTACCAGTTGGCGGGGTGCAGCACCATCCAGCGGGGCAGGCTCCACAGTTCCGGCAGAACGGCATTTACCCCGCGCCACTCGTAGAGACTGAGGAGCGCCAGCCAGAATTTCCCCCAGCTCGGTATCCCGGACACTCCCTCGGCTTGCAGGAACTGCCGGGCGGGTTCGATTGATGGATCGTTTCGCTCGGTGCCGAGCAATCTCATCGCCACGTAAACCAGGGTGGTGACAAAGAGGTGTGGCCTGGAGTGTTCGTGCAGACCCCACATGCCATCCGCGAGACGGGTGGATTCGAATTGACGAAGCAACCGTCTCTGTCGACCGGGCCTGATCGGATGTTCGATAATGTGATGCAGCAGCACATATTGTGCGGCAAGCATGGGACACCAGACCATCTCTCCTTCCCACGCCCCATCCTCGTTCTGAAGACTCATCAGGCGCCTGACGGCTTTCCCGATTGCCGGTCCGGCATCGTGTGACGCAAACTCCTTCAGATGAGTGGTCTTGGGGTCTGGTATGGAGGTCAGAAATGCACGTGCCAGAGCGTCAAAAGCCGACTCATCCTTTCCCCCTCCTGTCGTTTTCGACCTGTACCGCCGATTGATGCCACGCAGCAGCCATCCGAGACGGACCAGGATCGCGTGGACCATATCGCGGAACCGCCGCCATGTGTGCAGGTCGCAGGACCGTGGAATTTCCTTGACTATCGCGCTTGTCACCGTTGCCAGAAAATCGAGCCCCAGATGGATTGTCGATATGTCCTCGCAGGAGATCAGGCGAATGGTCCGGCTACGGTACCGCGGATTGGACCGGCAACTCCGATAGATCGCGTTTCTGAGTGCCACCGATTCGGTCCGGTGATCGGCAAAGATCTCGTAGAGCCCCATGCCGAGGAGGTCCGGAGTGCGGGCTGACCGATAACGCCTGGTGGCAAAGGCATGAAAGTCTTCGCTCTCGGCAAGCGTAAGGGCGTCCTCGAAGCCGAGAGTCATCCCGACTGCCGTCATTGGATGAAAGTGTCCGACTGCATCGCCTATGAGTACCCGACGGGAGTTTCCGTAGGAAAGACGCAACCTCAATTCATTGACAGCGACATCGAATCGCCCCGCTTGTAACGCTTCTACAAATGCAGGCCTGAGTGTATCGGGTAACAGGCCGGCATACGAATCCGACAGGAACCTGATCCGGTCCTGCGGTATCCAGTGGTCCACCGGAACGTCAACAATCACCCGGACACAATCTTCATTCAGGTGATACATGAGAACCGGTCCCGGTCCGCCGCAGAGCACATATCCATAACCTTCCAGCGGCAATCTCACGCCATTCAGCTTGACGCCCACCATCCTTGAACAGACTCTCCGGGTGGCCGAAAGGCCCAGCGACTTCCTCACGATGGACCCCCGGCCGTCCGCACCGACGATCCGGCCAGCGGTCACGAATTCCTCGGTACGCTTGCGGGTAAAGGCTACCCGCCCATCCTCGACAGCATGCACCCGGGCGTAGGGCATGAAGTCCACATCCGGATCGTTCCCGACCGCTTCTCGCAGGGTTGAGACAATTACTGCATGATCGCATGTCAGGCCGTCGGACCCGTTCGAGTAAGGGAGTACTATCGGATCGGACCTGTCTTCGGGAAGCAGTACGAACCCCTTGCCACTGATGCTGCACGACTTCGTGTCAAGACATATTCCGAGATCGCGCAAAATCCGTACTGCAGGCGGATGCAGCCATTCACCCGCCATTCGTCTGGACGATTTCGGGTTGCCTTCAAGCAGGGCGACACGGAATCCTTTCCTTGCGTGTGCGAGCGCGCACAAGCTGCCGACCGGCCCCGCTCCCACGATGGCAATGTCATAGTCACGGGAGGCCGGCCCGCTCATCGGAAAATGCTTGCTTGCGAGCGAAGGCGATAGCGGATCCGACATGGCGCCCTGGGTCCCGTCACCCAACTGCCGTAGTCCGGGGTGGGAAACGCAGTGTCCAGGCAAAGGTCGAAGCGATCAAGCAGCACGGTCCAGATCGCCTTCAGCTGCAGATAGGCAAAGTTCTTCCCCATGCATCTGTGCCTGCCGCCACCAAAACCGATCAGGGCGTAGTGATGCTGCTTGTCTTCGCTGGCCGGAGGGGAAAAGCGCTCCGGATGAAACTGCTCCGGGTCGGAAAACACATGGGGCAATCGGTGGGAGACGGCAGGCGACACCATGGCCAGGGTGCCGGCAGGTACGATGTGGTCCTTGTAGCGCATGGGTTTCAATACCTTGCGGATCAGGACTATCAATGGCGGGTGGAGCCGCTCTCCTTCGCGTACGGCACGCTCCAGAACCACCTGCTGTTTCAGTCCCGAGAGTTCCATGATTCCTGTCTCGCGGTAGGTGTCCTGTGCCTCGTCCCTGATCCGTTCCAGGTATGAGGGGGCCCTGAGCAGTTCCAGCCCGATCCAGGTCGCGAGTACCGCGCTTGTATGCTGGCCTGCAAACAGTACCGTCAGCAGGATTCCCGTGATTTCCTCGTCGTCCAGAACGCGACCATCCTTGTAGCGGGCCTGCATGAGCGTCTGCATGAAATCATCCGGCTGAATCCCGCCGAGGCGGCGCTCTGCCATGATCCGGCTGAAGAGCTGCGCTACCTTGCGGCGTGCCTGATCACGGCTCCGGTGCGCCGTGACAGGCAGTCTGGGAAGAAAGAATCCCAGGGTATTGATGCCTTTCTGCAGGTCGTGATAGGCCTCTGCAAACCCGGAATCCACCTGATCCCGGACCTCCTGCCCGATCAGGCAGCGACTGGCTATCTTCACAGTCAGTTCGTTCATTGCGTGTGGCAGGTCAACCACTCCATCCTTGCCAAGGGTGTCGGCAAACTCGCTCGCTTCCTCGAACATGATGCGGACGAACCTGCGCATTGCGGTCTCGCGGAGCGCCGGAAACAGGAAGCCCAGCTGCTCGGTCATGATTTCGGGGGAGACGTCATAAGCCACGCCACGTCCGAAGATGGGTACCGTGAACTGATAGACGGCCTTGGCGTTCAGTTGATCTTCGGGGGCCCTGAAGTAGAAATCGTGGGCTTCAGGGCCGGTGAACAGCACGAACTCGCGTGGGCCGAGTCGGAAACGCACGAGTTCGCCTTTCTCGCGCCAGCCGCGGCTCAGCATGGAAACCGGGTCCTTCTGGAAATCCAGCAGATGGCCGATCAATGGCCATCCGCCCGAAATCTCCGGAACGGTTTTCGGTTCCTGCAGGGTATCCTCGTTGTTGAGCGGTTTTCTCAACGCAGTTTCTTAGTAGACGTACGGCAGCATCGAGAACCGCACCTGCTTCCTGTAGCGCTCCCATAATTCGCCATACTTGGCATGACAGCGGCGCTCGTCACGTCTTGAGCGATGCGACAGCAGGATTACCAGCCATGCGGGCAGCAGGTAAGGCAGCCAGGAACCGAAACCGGTGGTAAGGGCGAATGCAAGGTAAATGCAGATTTCACCGGTATAGTTCAGATGTCGTCCAATCCCCCAGAATCCGGATACCAGCAGGCGGCCTTCCAGAGAGCGGGCCGGCCGTCCCCAGATCGTGATTTCCGGATTGCGCCTGAATCGGTGCTTCTGCTCGTTGGCGCCCCTGAAGAGCCAGAATCCGAAAACGAACAGCAGGATGATCGCGATAGCCGCAGCAGGATTCAGGGGTTCCGGTGCGTGGACAAGCCACCAGCCGGGGAGACAGTAGAAAAACGGCACCAGTACATAGTCTCCCCAGATCAGCATCCATCCGAACCGCTCGCTGACCATGTCCCAGGTGTGGATCATCCCGTACTCGAACTGGAAGTAGTTGAGGACATACAGGAAGGTAAACGACTGATAGAGCACCATTGCCGGGGTCAGCCCACCGTAGGTCTCGTACTGCACCATGGCGAATGACGCGTTGAACAGGGCCAGACCGATGAGCGAAGGGTGATAGCTGAACAGCTTCAGGTCGACCCCGAACAGTCCGGGATTGGATTCCCTGCCGAAGAAGAAGTTCCGCCAGGTTCCCGGCGCCGTTGCCCGGGTCCTCCGGCAATGCAGCCAGCCGGAAAGGGCGAATGAAAATATGGTCGACGCTGCGAACAGTTCGGCAAAATAGGCATGCAACACCGAAAGGGAGAACCAGCCGAAACCCTGGGCGAGGGATGCCACAACGACGCAGATCAGGAACAGCATCAGGCCATTCAGCTTGTAAGTACATGATTTTCCATTAATTTCCGGCCCGGTGATCCGGGTGCCGGGCAGGAACTTCGAACCCAGGAACAGGACTCCGACAAATATCAGCACCATTGCCGAAGCTTCCGGCATCATGCTGCCGGATAGCGAAAGGTCTGGTTCAGACATCGGCATTGTCATGTTGTGCCTGACGGGCCAGATACTCCTCCCACTTGCGTACAGTCACGTTCTGAAAGGCCTGTACCACCCGGTTGAATTCAATGGGAGGAGCGTCCCAGTGCTGTTCATACCCCTGCTGTTCCGCCTCGACTGCAAACCCGTCCTGGGCAAGCAGGGGGCTGATGAGCAGGCGGTTCGATATCTTCATGACCGTGGTCATGGCGAAACGGGGAATGCGTATCGGCAGCAGGGGTATCTTGAGGGATTTGAAATAGAAAAGGAAGAACGTCCGGGTGGTGCGTTCATCGATGGGCAGCACGAAGAGCCAGTGCTTTATCTCGTCATCGGTATTCGACCACTGGTAGGGGTATTCGAAGCAAAGATCCATGTGATTGGTATCGAGGCGATTGTGATCGACGAACAGCCTCGAGACAGGCCCCCGACCGACCTGCGTATCGTAAGCGACATGTACGCTGTCCCCGACGGTTTCGCAACGGGTCAGACTCGCGTCATCGAATGGGCGGTATCGGCGATGCAGGTATGCATGGGAGAAGTCGCTCACATTATCGATCACCATTGAATGGTGGGCTGACCAGGTGAAGCTCAGCGGTACGCAGGCCCATCGCGCAGGTCCCTCCAGTTCCGGGATATCCGGAATCCGGCGCGATTCTGCCTGCTCCGGTTCCCCGGGAAACAGCCAGATCAGGCCGTATCGGACCTGTACCGGGTAGCTTCTCAGGGATATCCTCGGAAGGCGCCGCTCCGGGGGGAGGTGAGGAATTTCGGCAAGACGTCCGTTTCCATCGTACTTCCAGCCATGATACTGGCACACGAGGCGACAGTCTTCCACCTCGCCCAGGGAGAGCTTGAGCTGACGATGTGCACAACGGTTCTCGATCGCGTGAAACGAGCCGTCCGTCCCCCTGAATAGCGCAATGGAACGTTTCCAGAAGATGACTTCGGTTACTGTTCCCGGCTTGACATGGCGTACTTCTTCGACCGCATACCAGTAATTCGGATCCATGCCCGCACTGCGCGCCTGCTGGCGCAGGTTGCCGGCCTCCTCGAAGGTTGGCGGTCCACCCGTTGTCAGGTTCACATTGAACTCCAGTCGGGAGTTGCCTGCATGTCCCGGGTCGATGCGGTGTGCCGCGTTTTCCCCATGGCGTTTGCGCGGGGGCGCTTCGCATGAGGATTTCTGATCGCATTGCGGTGATAGTGGAATGCGTAGGCCTCATGAACCGCATCGTGAATGCTGGTAGGTTGATAACCAAGTTCCCGTCTTGCCTTGTCGGTGCTGGCGTGACGTCGCTTTTGCAGCAGACGGATGGCGCCGGGGGTGAAACGCTGCGGAAAGTCGGGATGGAACCGACTCAGATAAAAACTCGCCACCTCCGAAAAAGCGAGCATCATGGGAGTGGGAATGCGCCGGTGCGGCCGCGGAACTCCCGAGACTGCCTCATACAGGTCGAGTATTTCGGAGATGGTCTTGTATTCGCTGCTGAAGATGTACTTTTCTCCCGATTTCCCCCTATGCATGCATAATACATGACCCTCGACAATATCCCGGGCCGCGACAAATTCGAAACCGCCATCGACATAGGCATGGAGCTTGCGATTGGTGTAGTCGCACAGGGTCCTGCCCAACCGGGAAGGCAGGAAGTCTTCGCCTCCCACGACCGCACAACATGTCGCAACCACGACATCCTGCCCTGCCGCTGCGGCACGCCAGCACTCGTGCTCGACAAGCGCCTTGCTGCGTTCGTAGGGCATCGTGCGTTCCATTGGATAGAACTGCATCGTCTCGTCACTCCGGGCGGAAGGATCATCCAGATTGTAGCCTACCGCACTGAAGGATCCCGTTACCACCACCCGGCCTGCCTCTGTTTCCCGTGCTGCCTGCAATACATTCCGGGTGCCGAGAACATTGCATTCGAACACCTCCCTGCGATGGGCGCGGTTGCCTTCGATGGTTGATATCTTGGCTGCGCAGTGATAGACCCCCTGACAGTCCTCCAGGGCGCGCCTGACAGCATTCAGGTCCCGGATGTCGCCGAATGAACGTTCGATCTCGCGGCTTTCCATTGCCTCGTTGTTGTCCTCGGGTCTCAGCAACACACGAACCCTGACGCCATCTTCCAGCAGCCGATGCACGAGATTCGCCCCCACATGTCCGGCTGACCCGGTAACCAGGACGGGCAGGGTCGATGAATTTGCGGCGGTATTCGTTTCTGCAGTCATCTGGGCGGTATTCCGCAGGGTCTGTGGAGAACTGGCGAGATAGTATCCATCAAGTTGTCAGCAGCAATACCCGCCCCGGCACCCATCAGGCGACATCCCGACGACAGGCATGGTATGGCGCAACCGGGATCAAACGGTTCCTCCACTCGATCAGTATCCATTCATTGTGCCGTCTGTTCGGCAACACTGACGACACCTTCGGACCAGTCTTGAAACTGCGCCAGGTCAAAGGCTACCAAGAGTCTGCCGATGGTGTCAAATCCCGTCCGGCAAGGGCGGTCCCCTCACGAACCTTCCGTCGCCAGCGAAGACAACCGGTCGGGAAGCTTCCGGGCATCATCCGGAATGATCGGGTGGCGGCTTTCCCGTACAGTCATCCAGCGGCCCGGAGGCCAGGGTGGTCGTGCCGGCATTGTCATTGAATCAGGGCGAATTGCCCGGTGATCATCCCCAACGGATATCGGTTCCATGGCAACACACCCGGTACGCTGTCCCGTTGATGGGAAAGATCCTTCCCGCCTGCATGCTTGTCCTGATTTCCCTGCCGTGATAGCATGTCCGTCAGGGAAATGACACCGGACATCCGGAAACCGGTTGCGGGTTCGCTGTCCCCCGTTTTGTGAAGAGCATGCGTCGGAACATTCGGTTTCTGCGGGAGCCGTTCATCCTGCCCGAATCACAGGGGGCAATCCGAAACCGGCAATTTTGCCGTGGAGACCTGCATATGAGAAGTTCACTTCAATTCGACGCCGGCAGACTGTTCTGCCTCCGGTCTGGACGCCCGCATCCGGGCATGCTGGTCCGACGCAGTTGTCCGGGGGGCCGCATTTCGATCATGCTGGTGATGGGAATGCTTGCAATGGGCGGACTGTTGCAGATGCAGCCTGTGCAGGCAGTCGAGTTTGCCGGCGAATCGGTCAGGGGAAATCTGAATACCACAATTTCACACGGCCTGACCTTCCGGACCGGGGATCGCAACCGGACGCTGGCCGAGGATGCCAACGGCAACGATGGTAACCTGAACTACGACCGGGGCCTTGTCAGCAATACATCGAAGTTCACCACCGACATTGATGTCGATGCCGGGGATTTCGGTGCATTCTTCCGGGTGACGGGTTTCATAGACCATGAAAACCAGAATGGAACCCGGGAGCGCACTCCCCTCAGTGCGGAAGCGAAGGAAAAGGTCGGCAAGAATCTCGATTTGCTGGATGCATATGTGACCGGAGTGCTCGATGTGGGTGAGGCGACCATTGATTTTCGACTTGGCAAGCATGTGCTGAACTGGGGAGAGAGCACCTTTGTTCCGAATGGCATCAATTCCATCAATCCCTTCGACGTGAGCAAGCTGAGGTTGCCGGGCTCCGAACTCCGGGAGGCATTGCTCCCGGTCTCGATGGCATCCTTGTCGGTAGCGCCCAACGACGCCTTGTCGATAGAGGGGTTCTACCAGTTCGATTGGGAGGCGGTCACCATTGATCCGGTCGGGAGCTACTTCTCAAGTACCGACTATGTCGGACAGGGTGCGGGCAAGGCGATAATCACGGACATCAGGACGGATGATTCGCCATTCGGATTCGGACCCCTGACACAGGCGATCAATGTCGATCTGGGCCGGGCGTCCGCGAGACTCCAGCCGGATATCGATCCCGACTTTGCGTCTGTCCTGCGTGCCGAGGACCGTGATCCCGATGACTCGGGTCAATGGGGTCTGGCATTCCGCTACCTTGCCGAGGACCTGAACCAGACGGAATTCGGTTTCTTCTATGTCAACTATCACAGCCGCCTGCCCATAGTCAGTGCGCATATGGGCAGCATCGCGGGCATGCAGGAGGGCCTTGCGTCCGCCGGCGCAGTAGGGTCGAGCGGCTCCCGGACCCTGGCCGCGATCAGTGCCGAGGTGCAGGCGGATATCGCAGCAGGCCGGATTGATGCAGTCGCAGCACCCGGAATCATCACGGAAACAGTCAGGGGGATTGCAAGTGCGCTTGCAGTTGACCGGTATGCGAAGACAAGTCATTACTACCTGGAATATCCCGAGGATATCCAGCTTTTCGGCCTGAGCTTCAATACCGTACTGGGGGCATCCGGCTGGGCCCTGCAGGGAGAATATTCATGGCGTCGTGATGCCCCGCTGCAAAGGGCCGAGCGGGTACTGCTCGCAGAGGGTCTGGCCCCGATCGTGGAGGCCCTCGCGCTTTCCGGAACTTCTCCGGCTGATCTCGGCAGTTATCTTGCCGGTTTCGATCCGCAGGACTTGCCGGGCTACATTCGGCGTGATGTGAGCCAGTATCAGGCCACCGCGACCAGGGTGTTTGGACCTGCCATGGGTGCGGACAGCCTCGTGTTCCTGGCGGAGGTCGCGTTGATGCATGTACACGACATGCCGGACAAGACCGAAATGCCGCTGGAAAGTCCTGCCGGAGGTGTTCTTGCGATCAGCGAGGCGGATGCAGACGCCACTTCCTGGGGGTACCGGGTAGCCGCCCGCCTCGACCACAACAACGCCATCGGTTCGATAAATCTTCATCCGTACATGCAGTTCCTGCATGACGTGAACGGCAACAGTCCGGCGCCGAGTGGTCCGTTCGTGGAAGGCCGGACCGCACTCACGCTTGGCTTGCGTGCCGACTATCTCAGCAGATGGCAGGCTGACATCGGTTATACACGGTACGACGGTGAAGGGAACGAGCTGAGCGATCGGGATTTCATTTCCGCCTCCCTGAAATATTCTTTCTGAGGTTTCAAGATCATGAGCGTTATGAGTTTCAAGAGGTGGACTGCAATCCGGTCCGGTGTCGCGCCTGTTCTTGGGTTGTTCTTCGTGTTTGCCGCGAATGCCGGAATTCCCGAAGATGAAATAGCCCGCCTCGGGCAGGGTCTTACTCCTCTCGGCGGAGAGAGGGCGGGTAACGACGACGGCACCATCCCGGAATGGACGGGTGGCATCACCGAACCACCGCAGGGCTACGCCATCGGAGACCATCACCCCGACCCGTATTCCGGGGATCAGCCGCTGTTCATCATCAATGCGGACAACCTTGACCAGCACAGACCCAGGCTTTCCGTTGGCCACCAGCGCATGCTGGAAAGCTACCCGAGTTTCAGCATGCCGATCTATCCGTCCAGGCGCAGCGCTTCCGTTCCACCGCGTATCCATGAAGCTACCCGTCAGACCGCCGCCACCGCCGAACTGGTCGATGATGGCAACGGCGTCGCCAATGCGGTGATCGGCATACCGTTCCCCATCCCCCGGAACGGCCTTGAGGTGATCTGGAATCATCTGCTTCGTTACCGGGGCGAGACGGTGGCATGCATGGTCGGCCAGGCAGCGGTTACCCGTGGAGGAGAATATACGCTCGTCAAGAACAGCCTGGAGGTCGAACTGCGATACTCACTGCCGGGGATGACTGTGGAAAAGCTTGGCAACACGATGATCCTGTACAAGTCAAGGACACTGGCGCCAGCTCGTCTTGCAGGGGATATTCTTCTGTTGCACGAGACCATAAACCAGTTCCGGGAGCCGCGCAATGCCTGGACATACAATCCCGGTCAGCGCCGGGTCAGACGTGCGCCGAACGTTGCCTACGATAACCCGGGAACCTCCTCGGACGGTCTGCGGACCGCCGATCAGGTTGACATGTTCAATGGCGCAGTGGATCGCTACGACTGGAAGCTGGTCGGAAAACGCGAACTGTATGTGCCATACAATGCCTACAGGCTGCATGGCGATGATCTTGCATTCGACGACATACTCATGCCGCTGCACGTCAATCCGGATCTCCTGCGTTACGAGTTGCATCGTGTGTGGGTGGTCGAGGCCACCCTCAAGGAGGGTGCATCCCACATCTACAAGAGACGCACCCTGTATGTTGACGAAGATTCCTGGCAGATACTTCTTGCAGATATCTATGACAACCGTGACCAGCTATGGCGCCTGTCGGAAGGTCATGTCATAAACTACTACGAGAAGCCGCTGATATGGCCGACGCTGGAAGTGCACACCGACCTGCAGGCCGGTCGCTATCTGGCCTTTGGTCTGGACAACGAGTTTCAGATGTGCACCTGGGATACCGGGCTGGAATCCCGGGATTTCACGCCTGCGGCCCTGCGCCGTGAAGGACGCTGAGCATCCCGGGCCAGCCAGTTCCCGTGTCGCGTCGTGACTGCACGGGATCATCCTGCGTCTGGCAGCGTTCCGGGCGCCGGAGGCGACATTTCGTCATGCGAAGTGTCCGGCTTCCCGACCAGGACGGTCTCACCTGACAGACCGTCGCATACCGGTTGGCTGACATTT
>JAJDVC010000256.1 GCA_022826305.1 Gammaproteobacteria bacterium
CTTCCCTCATGCCGAATGCGGAATTCATCCTAATGATATCCTTCATTGGAGAGAATACGCTCTGCTTTCCATTCATGGCCGGGCAGCAATATCACGCAAGGTAACCAGATATTGAAAGCTGGCGTTATCAAGCTCATCAGCCCTGTTCCGATACCCTCTTGCCAGCATGAAGTGCAGCACGGTTTGTATATGCCAGTTGCCGCAATTCTCATGCCAACGCCAGGTATCGGATGCGGTGAAGACACATAATAATCTGAAAGACCGGGAACGTCCTGTACGGCTCCGCCGGAGCTGGTGCGGGTAGCCGGACTTGAACCGGCACAGCATTTCTGCCGTCAGATTTTAAGTCTGATGTGTCTACCAAATTCCACCATACCCGCAAGGAAGCGCATGATGCATGCCAGACAACCGGACAGGATTTTCCGTACTGCGCCAGGATTGACATGTACAGGAGACAACGTCAGACCGGATGCTGTTCATCATCACTCGTCCACTGTCGGAGAATTGCGTTTCCGCAGAACCTGATTCTACCCGACCCGACAGCCAACTGCACAACCGGACCCAGGGTAACTGCACCTGCACGGCAACCAGGCATTCCGCAGTCGGAGGCTGGAGGCTGAGCCCGGAATCGAACCGAGGTCAACGGCTTTGCAGGCCGCTGCATAACCACTCTGCCACTCAGCCATTGAAACAGCATCCGGCGGGAAGAGTATCCCGGTGTGCGGATGATCATCCGGCCAGTCACCTGACCTTGCAACAGGCTCGTCTGCAAACCCGAGCCTGCGTGCATGGAGCGGGAAACGAGACTCGAACTCGCGACCCCAACCTTGGCAAGGTTGTGCTCTACCAACTGAGCTATTCCCGCATGGACAGTTCACACGAAGCTGCTGGCATTCTATTCAGGCACGAGCCCATGTCAAGCAGAATGCCCAAAATATCCGCCGATACAACCGTTCAGTCCCCTTGCGTGGAAGATTCGAACAGGACGGGTACTGCGGCGTTCAGATAAGCCCACATGGACCAGAGCGTCAAAAGAGCCGCCACGTAAAAGGCCAGTTCCCCGAGCAGGAAGATCGGCAACCCATACAACGGTTCAGCGTACAGAAGCATCGCAATGGACACCATCTGGAAGCCGGTCTTGACCTTTCCCAGGGCGCCGACGGAGACCACTCCCCGCTCGCCCAATTCCGACATCCACTCGCGGAGCGCGGATATCACCAGTTCCCGCCCGACGATGATACAGACCGAAATGGCAAAGGGGATCGTATGAATGACCCTGTCAAGCACATCAAGATCCGAAACCAGCAGGATCAGGGCGCTGGTTACGATCAGCTTGTCTGCAACCGGATCAAGAAATTCTCCGAACCTCGAAACCACTTCCATCTTTCTTGCCAGATAACCGTCCAGCCAGTCTGTCACCGCGGCCAGGGCAAATACGCTGGTGATGATGGTTTCCCTGTTCGGCATGTCGAGAAAATAGAAAACGACCAGAATCGGAATCAGGAAGATCCGGACCAGGGTGAGTATGTTGGGAACATTCAACATGGGACAAGACTTTTCAATCCCGCATCGGGAAACGGGTTCCGGTCCCCGATCAACGGCGAATCATGGATCACCGGATTATCACAGATTTTCAGATTTTGTGTTGGCTGTCCTGAATCGCCCGAACTCAGTCCCTGTGAAAACTGCCGTAAATGCGTCCGGCCAGCGCCCGGCTGATTCCGGGAACCGCGGCAAGATCCTCGATACCCGCTCTCCTGATTCCGCGCAGGCCGCCGAAATGGTGCAGCAGACGCCTGCGTCGCTTGTCTCCGATGCCCTCAATCCGCTCAAGGGGCGAAGTGGTCCGCGCCTTCTGACGGCGCTGACGATGCCCTGTTATGGCAAACCGATGCGCCTCGTCCCGGATGCGCTGTATCAGGTGCAATGCAGGCGAGGTGCGCCCGGGGATCAGTGGAGACTTCCGGCCACTGAGATGCAGTTTCTCCTCCCCGGCGCGGCGTCCCGGTCCCTTTGATATGCCCATCAGCGTCACGGCATCCGAAATCTGCAGCGCCTCAAGCACCGTTTCCGCCATGCCGAGCTGACCCTTGCCGCCGTCGATGATCACGAGATCCGGCATCTTCCCGTCGTTTTCCAGAACATGCGTGTATCTGCGCTCGAGCACCTGCTTCATGGCCGCATAGTCATCACCGGGATCAATGCCCGCTATGTTGAATCTGCGGTAGTCGCCCTTGACCGCTCCCGCCCGGTCGAACACCACGCATGACGCGACCGTCCGCTCTCCCCGGGTGTGACTGATGTCGAAGCATTCTATCCGCTCCGGCACATCCTCAAGGTCAAGCGTCTCGCACAGGGCAGCAAACTGTGTGTCGATCTGTTCACGTTCATTGAGGAAACGACGCAGGTGGTCTGCAGTGTTCACCCGGGCTGATTCGATCCAGCGGGTTCTGCGGGCCCTGCACCGATGCTTGATCCGTACCCCTGCCTTTCTCTGGAGTGCAAACGTCTGCTCAAGCGACCTGCGGTTTTCCACGCGCTCGCTCAGGAGGATCTCCGGGGGCACCGGCCTGTCGAGGTAGTTCTGCGGAAGAAACGCCTCAAGCAGCCGGGAAGATGAAAAATCCAGTGGGTTGGTCTGGACATTGAAGCGGGTCCCCAGGTTTCTCCCCTGCCGGATGGAGACGACGCCAAAGCAGACCATGGCCGATTCGACGACCACGGCCACGACATCCACATCGACCGAGTCGGATGCGACGTACTGCTTCTCCTGGATACGTCGCAGCATGGCGATGCGGTCCCGGTACACTGCTGCGGTCTCGAAATCCAGCCGCTGTGACGCGCTTTCCATTTTCCCGGTGAGTTCCTCCAGCAACAGGTCATTCTTTCCCGACAGCATGGCCTTTGCCTGCCTCAGGTCATCGACGTAGTCAGCCTGCGAGATCTTGCCGACGCATGGCGCGCTGCATCGCCTGATCTGGTACTGCAGGCACGGTCTGGAGCGATTCCTGAAAAACACGTCGTTACACTGGCGCAACCTGAATATCTTGTGCAGATGTCCGAGCATTTCCCTGACGGCGCCAGCATTGGGATAAGGTCCATAATACTTGTCCGCACCCGAGCGTGAGCCCCGATAGAACAGGAATCTCGGGAACTCGTGCCCGGATGCAAGACGGATGTAGGGGAAGCTCTTGTCGTCCCTGAGGGAGATGTTGAAGCGCGGTCGTCTGGACTTGATCAGGTTGTTCTCCAGCAGGATCGCTTCGCTGTCCGAGCGTGTCAGGTGTATCTCGACACCAGCGATCTTCGAGACCATCAGACGGGTCTTCATGGTCTGACCCGAAGTCCGGAAGTAGCTTTGAACCCGCTTCTTCAGATTGTGCGCCTTGCCCACATACAGGATCCCTCCTTTCGAATCGGAGAACACGTAGACTCCCGGATGCTCGGTCAGGGTCGACAGGAAGACCTGATGGTCGAACTCGGACATGTTATCGTGCCGGTCCAGCCACACCGTTCCCGAGCAGCATCCCGACAGTCTCGAACACCTGGCAGAACATTTCCCGGGAGAGGCGACCAGTCTGGGTGTTATGCCTGCTGCAATGGTAGCTGTCGACCAGTTGCATTCCGTTTTCAAGCAGATGGGTCCGGTTATGCGCGAACCTGAAGGAAACCTGTTTCCGGTCCAGACAACGCAAGACGGCGTTGTGCGCAAGCTGACCCAGCGCAAGAATCACCCGGATTTCCGGAGCCGACAGTTCGTGGCGCAGGAAGACGCCGCAGTTTTTCTGCTCCACCCCTGTCGGCCTGTTCCCGGGGGGCAGGCATTTCACGGCATTGGTGATCCGGCAATCCTGCAATATCAGATCATCCCCGGCATGATCGGAAACCGGCAGGCTCCCGTATCCGAATTCGTGGAGCGTGCGGTAAAGCAGGTCTCCCGCATGATCACCGGTAAACGGGCGACCGGTAGCGTTCGCTCCATGTTTCCCCGGAGCAAGTCCGACGATCAGGAGCCGGGCACAAGGGTCGCCGAATGCCGGCACCGGCTTGCAGAAATAGTCCGGGTGGCGCATCCTGACCTGAACGTGATATGCGCTCAATCTGGAACACTTGCGGCATTCCGGGTCATGGGGCTTGCTCGGTCTCACGGCATATTCCAGGAAGTTTCTCGATTGATGCCATCCGGTATAGTGCATACAATTGCACCTTTCCCGATATTATAGACACCGGAGCCCCGATCAATGAAAATCTCCGCTTTTGATGTCCGCGTGGGCAATCTCATGGAGTTCCGGGGCAAGCTGTACCGGGTACTCAGCAAGAACCACGTCAAACCCGGCAAGGGAGGCGCTTTCGTCCAGCTTGAAATGAAATGCATCAGCGACGGCACCAAGCTCAACGAGCGCTTCCGGTCCGAGGACAAGATGGAAAAGGCGCATGTCGAACCGCGCAACATGCAGTATCTCTACCTGGACGGAGCCCGCTATATCTTCATGGACAACAGCACCTTCGAACAGCTGTCCCTTGATGCGGAGGACCTGGAAGCCCAGTCCCCCTACCTGCTTCCGAATACCGATGTCCAGATCAATTTCCACAACGACACCCCGATCGGGATTGAACTGCCCGCTGCCGTAGTACTCGAGGTCGTGGAAACCGAAGGAGTGGTAAGGGGGCAGTCAGCATCCGGGAGCGGAAAGCCTGCCGTCCTTGAAACCGGACACAGGGTAACCGTGCCCACCTTCGTCAGCGTGGGAGAAAAGATAAGGGTGAACACCGATACCGGTGAGTACATGGAACGGGCCTGAACAATGAGCCTGTCACGCTGACACAAGGACTCGCACCAGAGATCACGCATGATGCAGCGGGAATCGAGGATTCCCCTGGATCCCCTTCGCTTTCTCTGGTTCAGTGATTGCTGCATCATCAAAACCGCAAGCAGTTAAGACCCTCCAGGATTTCATTCACACGGTTAATGACGATGGTTGCGGGCAGTTCGAATCTTCACCTTCCAAGTCTGTCGGTAAGCGGGCTTCGAGGGGTTGGGAAGGTTTTGATCTCTCAATTGGGGCGTGTGACACTGTTTGCCGGAAAAAACGGGGTCGGGAAAACGACCCTGCTTGAGGCTGTTCGGATATATGCCTCACGAAGCGAGTATTCCGTACTTGAGCAGATACTGCAGGGCCGGGAAGAGTTTGTCACTACCCTTGATGAAGATGGTCATGAACTGCTTATCCATGATTGGAGATCTCTCTTCCATGGCCGGGCCCTTAAAGCCGGTACCAGCATATCGATAGGACCGGAGATCACAGACCAGAAGCTCAACATCAAAATTGCCAAGAGAAGAAAGGAAGACAGCGAGCAATGGAGCAGGGAAATTCGAGAGAATTTTGTTTTTCTGGAAAACGACCTGAAACTCGTAATCGAATATGACAAGGAAAATCGATCAATTCCAATGGGATCTTTTGGCAGAAGAACCCGTTTCCCTTCTGGACCTTATCGCAAGTCTGGCCCCCTGACCAGTGGGACACCCGAAATAAAGTGTGTCTCCTTGGATCCAGGATTATTGGACAATGCAAGCATGGTAAGGTTCTGGGACAATGTGGCGCTTACGGACAATGAGCAGGATGTGGTAGCAGCATTGCGTCTGGGGTTCGGTGACAGGGTGGAGCGTGTTGCAGTAGTTGGCGATGATACCCGGCACTCCTATAACAGGGCTAGACGGGTTATCGTGAAAGTTCAGGATCAGCAATCGCCAATCCCCCTGAGAAGCCTCGGTGAGGGTGCCGTGCGCTTCCTCGGTGTTGCCCTGGCCCTTACCAACAGTACAGACGGATTTCTGGTCATTGATGAGGCGGAAAACGGTATACATCATACGGTGCAGCGTGACTTCTGGAACATGGTCCTTGAGATAGCGCATAAGAAAAACATTCAGGTTTTTGCAACGACCCACAGCTGGGACTGTGTAGTGGGGTTTGCACAGGCATCGAAAGCTCGGAAAGATGTTGACGGACGCCTTGTACGCCTTGAAAGTGAAGACGATGGAGTCCGTGCAGTCGAATATCCGGAAGACCAGCTTCATACCGCAACCGAGCAACATATCGAGGTCAGGTAAATCAATGCATGCCAGAACCGCCTGATGCCGGGAGAGGCAGTACTGCTGGTCGAGGGACAGGATGACGGACACGTTGTTCGCGCCATCAAGGATCCTACCAGTCAATTATGCAGCTTTGACATAACGGTCAAGAACGGTCTTGACGTGCTGATCAAATCCCTTCCTCTTGAGATCAAGGCACCAGATCGAAGAACCATTGGTATCGTCGTTGACGCAAACGACGACATCAAGCAACGTTGGTAGGCAGTAACCGACAAACTCAAGAAGGAAAACATTAGAGTACCAACGAAAATTGATCCTCGCGGCACCATCATAAATGCCGACCCCAGAATAGGCATCTGGTTGATGCCTGATAATCAGTCACCCGGAGAACTTGAAGATTTTGTCATCAGCCTGATCCCCGAGAGCGATCAGGTATGGCCATTGTCTCAAAAATACATAAAAGGGATTGCCGAGGAGAAAAGGAAATTCAAGCCAAAGAAGGAGCAAGGAGCACAGCTTTATGCCTAGCTGGCTACCAGAAAGGAGCCCAGACGGGGTATGGGTTCAGGTATTGCTACTGGCGACCTGAAAACTGATGGTACGCTCTGCAAGCAATTCCAGGCATGGCTTGAGACGCTATTTGATATCCCTTGAGTCTATCGAAGGCAAGGCCTGAAAATTCAATTTTTCAGCAAAGTTCAAGCACTTGAGTTCTTGAACTTTCAGCGTTCTGGACCTGACGCTGATTCCGGATTCTAACCGGCATGCCGCATGGAATACGTAAGTGAAGACATTCAATCTCCTTACCTGAGCAGATACGTCAGTACCAAATCCACTCCATAAGGCATATTCATTACTTAAGCCCTGATTCGAACTTCATGCTTATCCGACGGCCGCATGATCATCGACTTCCGGGCCAGGACAGACGCACACGAAACCACTCCACGGATTCTCACACCCATTTCACTTCAGTGCGACACTCGTGATGATTTCTGCAATCACCTCGTCGTCCTCAATAGGCTCGTACCTGCTTCTCCGGATCATTCAAATCCACCACATGAAAGCCAGTCCGTGATTTGCAACGACTCCATGAGCCAGTACTGGTGGACAGATCGATAATGGATCGAGCAATGGCATTTCCTTGACAGTCGATTGAAGGCTATTTACCATTTGTTTCAGCGTCTGGGACGAGTCGCCAAGCGTCTCAACTTAGGACATGCGCCCTAATCGCCCAGTCGCTTTTTTGCCTGATCCAGGAGTTGATTCCGTATTTACTCCATGTAGACGAATCCGGAACCTCAAGCATTCCTGGCAATACCTCCCATTTCGTACTGGCTGGCATATCACTGCCGATCTGGCATTGAAGAGATGCTGAGCGCGAGTAACGGGTGTCAAGGAGCGGTACGGTCTTCAGGACTCGGAAATTCATACAGCTTGACTGTTAAGGTCATATCTGGAGCAATCCCAAATTCCCGACTTTGAACGTCTTGACCCGCAACGACGGCGGTCCGAAGTCAGGAAACTAAGAAAACGGAACCTGCTCCAACTTCAAAAATCGAACAAAAGCAGGGCGTTCCGTCAGAGCAGGAAAAACTACAGCAAGACGGATGCCTATATCCACCTGACTTCCCGGGAACGGCGACAATTCATGATGGATATCGCAGAATGTGTGGCCAGATGGGGATTCGCACGTCTGTTCGCTGAATGCGTGGACAAAATCCATTTTGATGAATCACGAACATCCCATACGATCGATGCACAAGCATCTGAACAACTGGTAACCCGGTTCGAGTTTTATCTGCGGCATTCATCCGAGACAAACGGTCACAGGAACTATGGCCTGATCGTCCATGACCAGAATGAAACGGTTGCAAAGAAGCATACCGATCTGATGAAGCAGTTCCGCCGGGAAGGCACTCTTTGGACAAATATTGCAGGGATTATTGAAACCCCGCTATTCGTGGACAGCCAACTCACCAGCATGGTTCAGATTGCCGATGTCTGCAGTTACGCCT
Source organism: Gammaproteobacteria bacterium (assembly GCA_022826305.1). GTDB lineage: Bacteria > Pseudomonadota > Gammaproteobacteria > Arenicellales > Poriferihabitantaceae > Poriferihabitans. The sequence continues at coordinate 8,107 of JAJDVC010000256.1, forward strand.
TGCGGCGTTACCTGGAAAATTGCGAGACAGACCTGTTCAAGAAGGTTTTCGAGCGCGCAGACAGAAACCGTGGGCGGGGTAGTAGGCGTCCGTCACTTCACGGACAATGACTGCCAATGTGAGATATGCATGGCAACTGATCGGAGTTCAATATATTCCGGGTGATTCTGGTCTTTTGGGTACACCATGAGCATGAGAAACGGCCGTAACGGACCATCAATCATTGTCCGCCAGTCCTGCTCCCGCTCCCGACAACCTGTTCGCATCGGTCGACTCGACATAGGTCCAGTAGGCGTAGCCCTCCAGTTCATCCCAGATATCCGGTGCGATATCCGTATCACCGATTACCGGACATTTTCCCGTTTTCTCCAGACCCCGGAGCAATGAATGGCTGATCCGTATTGTTGGCGAACTCTCCGCATAAAGGCACTCGTGCCTACCGGAAATCCTGAGGCGTCGGCAAAACAGATGCATCTCGACTCCCTGCCAGCAGACCTGTACCGGACGCTCGGGCGACAGGGCTGCCTGACCAAGGAAACCTGCGGCAAGGAGCGGGCAGGCAATGGGGCCGCATTCGATCGGGGCCTCATCCAGCCCTGAAAGATCATCACAGAACCCGGGACCAGCCAGCATCGGAGTCATCGGACCCCCCGGCCATCCCCGCAAACTCCCATCGGATCCGGGCACGCCGGCAATACAGCCTCCATGGTCCAGTTCCCGCAGATGCCGAGCCGTGCAACCGCATCCGTCGAGACCGAACATGTGCAGCCACCTGACAGCCTTGCCGACCTCATCGGCGATCCCCCATGGCATGCCGCAACCTTTGGCGGCCTTGCGGCAGGTCTGTTCTATCTCGTTCAGGGAGCGTTTCATGCCAGTCGGGGATAGATCCAGTCATCATCACGGAACCAGTCGAACTCATCCGGAAACGGAGCATGCTGGTACATGTTGATGCGGACCCACCGGTCGGAGCGCGGATCAAAGCAGCTGGCGCCGAAAAAGGAAAGCTTGCACCGGAGCAGGTCGACGGGGACCATGTCCGCACCAATCAGGTTATCGCGTATCTCGGCATAATCAAGCACGGAGGTAATCTGGACCCTGCGGACACTGTGCCTGTGCTCCGGATGGAAGCGCAGGAACCGGGCGGCAGGAACCGAGTCGCCATGCCTTGACATGAAAAGATCCAGATGCCGTGCAAGGTGCTTGACATCCCGACCGTAGGCCAGGGGATGTTCCTTGTCCGCACCCGGCTCTTCGTACCGCTCTCCCACCCTGGGCTCAAGCTTTTCTTCCGAGTAATACCAGAATCTGGATGACTGATCCTTTTCCTGGTAGTCGATAGCCAGCGCCCACTGATAATTCCTGCCAATCAGGTCCTTCAGCCGCGCCAGCGGCATTGACCCGTCAATGGCAAGGTATTCGTTCTCATCCACGCTCATCTGTGCAGACAGGTCATCCACCAGGTCCGCATGAGGCTCGATCACCAGCGTCACCAGCAGTTCCTGCCCCTCAATGGTGAGATGCTGTTCCGACCACCTGATCATGCCGTCCCATGGATACGCCCGGTCGAGCGCGCCTGACATGACATGACCGTACAAGCTGTCGAGACCCTCTTTCAGACCCTCGATTCTTGCCCGTTGCCGCTTGTTGACCGTATGCCACTTCCGAACCCCCGCCTGCATGCGCAAGACCAGATCGGCGAACCGTTCACGGACATGCTCCCTGCACCACTCAAGTCGCCTTACCCTGAGCAGTGCCGTCTCCCTTGCCATGATCCAGCGATGAATCAGTGCCGGATGCAGGACTAGGAACGGCGCCATGCCGAGTCCTGTCGAATTGCCGACCCCGAGACGGCGCCGCAGATCAGGGTTCATCTTTACGGCCCCGTCTCCGCCTGCCGACCTGGCCAGATGCTCGGCAATCTCCACGGTGAACCAGCGTATCAGCCAGACGGCAAGCAACTCGCAATGAAAGGGGGCGCTGAATTCCGGCCGCTGCGCTATGCGTTCGCGATCACTGATACCGAACTTTCCGTTCCCGTACACCGCGGTTGTGCGCATCAGGTAACCTACCTGTTCTATCCGTTCCCTGTCCGGTTGTTTCCCCGAGGCCAGTGCCTGAACGACATGCTCGAACAACCGGACGCTCCGGTTGGCCCTTGCAAGGATCAGCTCCGTCTGGCTGCAGTGGCCCGCCTCCTGGAGGGGGATCTGTTTTTCAAGCCTCTGGATATCGTCCTGGCCAGGGATGCCGTCAAACAGGGTGAACGTGGCATCCCATGCCGTTGCAATCACGCGGTCGGAACGCTTTTCCGGAGGCAGTTCATGTGCAAGGCAGACCAGGGAATAACATCGCTCCGGTCCCGTTGCCCGGTAAGTCGCCAATCCGACACCTCTGGCGTCCACTTCCCATCGGTCCCGTGAGAAATGCCACCCCTGATCCGCGAGAAGCCGCAGCAGTGAACGCATGAAACTGAGCCGGGTCTGATGGAAACACCCCATGCGCTCCAGCCTCATGACCTTGGATGGAGGTCGCAGGGAGATTGCACGGTCGTCTGCGGAGGTGGTCATCTTCTCAAGGATCCAGGCACCGTGTATCAACTATTCGTACTTCCCCGCATCGTGCCTTGCCGATCCGACGGCGGTAGCTCCCGGCACATCGGAGTTGCCGCAAGCCTCTGTGCGGTTCAGCTATTCTGGCACCCTGCAACAGATGCCGCAAGCCAGCCTGGCCATGTGCCAGGCCGTGTCCGGGCGGGATGCCCCGGGTTTCCGTGCAGGAGTCGGCCGATAAGCCGGGTTCTGTCTGAAGCAGTCATTCATCTGGGTCCTCCGTCGCCGAAGGACTCAAGCAACCTACCCGGATCCGGTGCGGGCCGCATCATGGGATCCCTATTTGGTCTTGCTCCAGGTGGGGTTTGCCCTGCCAGTACTGTTGCCAGCACTGCGGTGCGCTCTTACCGCACCATTTCACCCTTACCCCCGGAATTACCGGAGGCGGTATGTTTTCTGTGGCACTGGCCGTCAGCTCGCGCTGCCCAGGTGTTACCTGGCACCCTGCCCTGTGGAGCCCGGACTTTCCTCGACAGCGCCTGAACGCTGTCGCGACTGCCTGGCCGACTCCTGCCCGCATATGGTAATTCCTTCAGGAAAAAATGCAATCGGCCCGAAACACCCGACCGATCCGGCAACCCGCCCGGAAGCCGGGTCAGGCCTTTCCGGCACTGCCCGGCGGTTGGCGGGTGATGTACCGGTACAACCGGTTCCGGGATACACCGAAGGTTTCGGCCGCGACCCTGCTTGCCGTCTTGACGGGAAGTTCCGGCACGAGGCGCCCTGCCAGGGTACAGGCCCTGTACCAGCAATCGTCGTCTTCAGTACACCCGCCTACCAGTACCACGAATTCCCCCCTTCTCTGGTTGCCGTCTTCCTCGACAAGCGAATGGATCCTGCCCAGCCCCCCGGCCAGGAACGTTTCATGGATCTTGGTCATCTCGCGACACAGGGCGGCCTCCCTTTCGCTACCGAAACAGTCCGCCATATCCTTCAGGCTCCCGGCGATACGGTGACCCGACTCGAAGAAGATCATGGTCCGGTGCTCCCCCGACAACCTCGACAACACCTGCCTTCTCTGCGCTGCTCGGGACGGCAGGAATCCCTCAAAGCAGAATCTGTGGACAGGCATGCCCGATGAACTGACCGCCGCCATCAGGGCGCTGGGACCCGGAATGGGTGAAACGTCGATTCCCGCCTCCCGGACCTTTCGAACCAGAATGTATCCCGGATCACTGACAAGCGGAGTTCCGGCATCACTGACCAGGGCAATATCCTGTCCCAGCGTCAGCTGCCTGATGATCCCGGCAGCAACCTGCCGCTCGTTATGATCGTGGCATGAGCGGGTCGGTACGGCAATTCCGTAATGCCTCAGGATTTTCGCCGTCTGGCGGGTGTCCTCGGCCAGCACCAGATCAACGGATGCCAGAACCTCCCTCGCGCGCATGCCCAGGTCGGAAAGGTTGCCGATCGGCGTGGCAACGATGAACAGTCTGCCGGTTTTGCGGTTCAATGTCCTGTTCCGTATACTGTACGGGTAAAGTGGTTTTCCATGAACCTTATAGCATGACCGAACACGATCCACCAATCCCCGGCGTTGCCTGCGGCAGGCGCTTTCCGGCTTCTGCACTGAGCCTTTGCCTCATGCTTGCGGGTTGCTCGGCCACGGTCGAGGAGGAACCGGAAATCCTGCCCGAACTGACTGAAGTCGTAACGGAAGAAGTCGTGAAGGAGCCCGTTCAGGCAGAGGAAGAGCCGCCCGAGGAACCCGTCGAGAAACCACCCGCAGCCGTCAGTTACGGCCTGCAGTCCGACGAAGAGGGGATCATGGTGCTCGACGGACCCTGGGATCTGGTGAAGCAGGCCGAAACGTCACCAGAGCACCTGGCTCCAGGGTTGCTGATACGGGCCATCAGCGAGTTCATGGACCAGAACCAGTTTCATGCCGCCAGGAATATCCTGGGGCTGCTCGAAAGCTACCCCATGACCGCCGAAGACCGGCTCCGCACGAACATCCTCAAGGCACAGATATCCCAGCAGGAAAGCCGATATGCGGATGTTCTTGACGCCCTTGAAGCGGTCGAGCTTGAACAGTTGCAGGATCCACTGTTGCAGAAGCAGGGCCTGCAGACACTTTACCGGGCACAGCTTGCAGCAGGCCGCAAATCCGATGCAGTGTTATCACTGCTCAGGCTTCGCTCGCTGGTCGAAGAACCGGAGCAATTGCAGGTGCAGAGACAACTGCTCGAATTGATGCAGGGCATGAGTTTTCTTGAACATTCCCTGCTGCAGGAAAGGGCACAACAGCAGTTCCCCGAACTCACGGGATGGATAGCCCTGGCCAACGTGCTGGACGGCAGCAGCCCGGAACACCTTGATCTGGACTACCGGAACTGGCGCCTTGTCTATCCGGGGCACCCGGCAACCTACGATGTGCTGCAATACTCCCTTGACTCGCTGGAATCCACCCGCTATCGACAGGTTGCGCTGCTATTGCCGATGAGTTCCGGATTCGGGGAAGCTGCTCGCGCATTCCATGATGGCTTCATGATGGCCCGGGAACAGGACCACAAGTCCTGGCAACCGACAGTCCTGCTCTATGATACCGGGGGAGAGGCGGGACTCAGTAACCTGTATTACCAGGCCGCCCTGCAGGATGGGGCGGATTTCGTGGTGGGCCCCCTGGGCAGGCAGGCCGCCGGGACCCTGCAGGGCCGTTTCTCGAACGAGGTAAACACCCTGATCATCGCCGACATACCCGATGATGCGGTCCGGGAGCATCTCTTCGGCATCAGCCTTTCTCCGGAGGATGAGGCGAGAAGGGTGGCGGAAAAGGCCTGGCAGGACGGACACCGCCATGCCAGCGTATTCAGAATAGCGGACGACTGGGGCAAGCGCGTTTCCAGAGCGTTCGTGAAGCACTGGGAAACGCTCGGCGGAGTAACTGTCGAGGACAGCTCTTTCCCGGACAACATCTCCGACTACTCCCGCATCATCCAGATCTTTCTGGGACTTGACGAGAGCAAGGCCCGGCACAAGGCCATCCAGGCCGCTGCCGGACACGGACTCAAGTTCACACCCAGAAGGAACCAGAACATGGATTTCCTGTTCCTTGCGGCGAATGCCGACCAGGCCAGACTGGTGGTTCCCCAGTTCAGGTTCTTTCAGGCACATGACCTGCCCATGTATGCCACTTCCTACGTCTACAGTGGAAAACCGGACCCCACACTGGATGCGGATCTTGACGGCCTGATATTCGGAGACATGCAGTGGATGCTGGAAGGCGTGGAGGTCTATCGCAGGAAGGTCGCCGAACAGGCCATGCTGAAGGCCCTGGAAGACGAATCGGAATTGATTGTCTTCGCAACTGCCTCGCCTGAACCGGTCGAACCGGCGGAGGTTGCACCGGAATCTCCGGTCGCCAGGGAGGTACCCGTAGAGACGACACGAACGCAGCCTGCGGTTCAGGCGCCCGAGGTCCGTGTCGGGCTAACGCTTCCCGATGAAGAGCAGGACACGGCCGAACTGTCCCGGCCGGAAAACGCGCACACCTACCGGAATACTGCGCTTGATCGGCTGTATGCCCTCGGATTGCAGAGCTACCAGTTGATCGGGAAGCTGAATGCGCTCAGAAAGCAGCACAGGAACCGTTTCATCGGAAAGGCCATGACGGTCAGCATTGCCGAAAACGGCAAGGTTGTCCATCATCCGGTCTGGCTGCAGTTTCAGGAAGGACTTCCGGAAAGGTTTCCCGATCCGTCGCCGGAATTGCCGCGACTGCCATCCTTGATGTCCAATCCTGTCCCGGACGAGCAATCCTGAACGGTAGCGCCGGTCTGGCCGGCTTTGGGGCAAGGAAATCAGAGAGGTCCGGCGATGCCCCGCCTCGCTACCGGGTTACCCGCCGATCATGACCGGACCGGGTCGTGCAAATATGGCGAAGCGGACGCAAATCAGTTACATTACTTGAGGTTCAGACCGTATCTTCCGATCAGAATCCGGAATACTCCGAACCCCACTCTACTGACAAGATTTTATCCGGGAAAAGTACATGAACAAGCCCAATAGGAGAACCCTGCTCTGGTGGCTGGCCGTGCCTGTCGCGGCCCAGATGCTGACCGCTTGTGTACCCATAGTGGTGGGAACAGCAACCGTAACCGCAATCGATCTCTACCAGGACCGCCGAACGGTGAGCAGAAACGTCGACGACAATGCCCTGGAGGTCAAGCTGAGAAGATCACTTTCCGGTGACCCGGTGCTCGGTGACCCGGTCAATATCAGCGTCGTTTCCTACAATGGCATCGTACTGCTGACAGGAGAGGTTACTTCGGATGAGCAACGCCAGCATGCCGAATCCGTCGCACGCAGCTTCGAGGACACCCGCAACGTGATCAATGAACTCGGGCTGTTCGGCCGCACGACCCTGACCAGCCGCATCAATGACGCGTATATCACGACCAAGGTCAAGGCCAAGCTGATCCAGAACGACAAGACACCTGCCACGAACATCAAGGTGGTGACCGAGCGCGGAACCGTCTACCTTCTCGGCGTCCTGACCGAAGCGGAAGCCAAGGCGGCGGTCAGGGTAACCCAGACCGTCCGGGGGGTAACCCGTATCGTCAAGGCATTCGAATACATTGAATGACGCCCCCTCCAGCGATGGGCCGGTATTCCCGTCACGCCATGCCCGTGCCCTGGAGACCTGGCTGACAGGCCTGAAACGGCCGCTTGTTTTCACCAACGGCTGCTTCGACCTGCTGCACCGCGGCCATGTCAGCTACCTGGATACGGCATCTGGCATGGGGGAAACGCTTGTCGTCGGCGTCAATTCAGACGACTCGGTACGACGGCTTGGCAAGGACGCCGGACGGCCCTACAACACACTTGAAGACCGGATGGCGATACTTTCCGCACTGAGATCGGTCGATGCGGTGATAGGATTCGAAGAGGATACGCCGCTTGAGCTGATCCTGGTCCTGCAACCCGACATACTGGTCAAGGGTGGAGACTGGAGCGTTCCCGATATCGTTGGCGCCGAGGAAGTAAGACTGCAGGGAGGCCGGGTTGTTTCCGTCCCCTTCCGGTTCAACCGCTCCACCACTCGCCTCGTCAGCCTGATTCGAAACGGCTGGACATGTCCCGTCGGCAACTCCTGAACTGCCCGGAGCTACCATTCACCGATGTTTTCCATGCTGCACCACGGCTCCCGTACCGGCAGTGCATCCCCGCTCTGCAACAGTTCGATGGAGATATCGTCCGGCGACCTGACAAATGCCATTCTTCCGTCACGGGGAGGGCGGTTGATCACCACACCCCTGTCCGCCAGTTTCCGGCACGTTTCATAGATGTCGTCCACCTGATAGGCAAGGTGACCGAAATTACGCCCGCCGGAACAGGTCTCGCGGTCCCAGTTGCATGTGAGTTCGAGCATCGGCGACTTGTGCCGCCTGGCCTGCGCCGCATCACCGGGAGCAGCGAGCATTACCAGGGTGAAGCGGCCCTGTTCATAATCGTCGCGGCTGATCACCTCCATCTCCATGCAGTCGCAGTAAAATTCCAGCGCGGCGTCAAGGTCGGTCACGCGAACCATGGCATGCAGATATCTCATCGTTCCCCTCCCAGGTAAAATCTCGTTCAGCAGGTTCCTCCCTGCACATCAGGTGGCAGAAAATGAACGCTCAAAGAAATCCAGCCAGTTCCTGCCCATGATCTTCCCTACTTCCTGTTCACTGAATCCCTGTTCCCGTAATCCTTCCGTCAGATTCGGATAGTGCTCGGAGGTGCTGAACCAGTCCGGCTGTGCCGGCCACCCTGCCTGATCCGCCGACCCTTCCCCGTAATCCGTCACTCTGCTCCAGCGGCCGTTTCGCATCCAGGTCACCACGGAGTCCGGCTGGCCCTGGCACAGGTCGCTGCCCAAACCGACATGATCGATGCCGATCAGTTCAACGGTATCGCCGACCATCCGGCAAAAGCTTTGCAGGGTACACGCCGATCCGTCGCGCAGGTGGAAGGGATACAGGCTGAAACCCAGCATGCCCCCGCTCTCCCCCAGTGCCTTCAGCACGTCATTCGACTTGTTGCGCAGGGCAGGTTCGAAAAATGCCGGATTGGCGTGGGTAATGGCAATCGGACGATCCGATATCTCAATGGCTTCCAGGGTAGATCGCTCCGCGCTGTGCGACATGTCCACCACCATGCCTACCCGGTTCATCTCCCGGATCACCTGTCTGCCGAAGCGCGTGATGCCCGGATCGTTCCTTTCGTAACACCCGGTGGCAAGCAGACTCTGGTTGTTGTAGCTGAGTTGCATGAAGCGCACGCCCAGCGCGTGAAAAATCTCCACCAGCATGTAGTCGTCCTCGATCGGAGAGCAGTTCTGGAACCCGAACACGACGGCAGTCCTGCCCGCCCGCCTGGCCGCCAGAACCTCCTCGGCCGAACCGGCCCTGCAGATCAGGTCGCCATGCTGTTCAAACATCCGGTTCCAGTGACCGATGTTGCGCAGGGTTTCCAGGCAGGTCTCGTGGTAGGCGATCGTGACATGCACGCAGTCCAGTCCACCCGATCTCATCTGCCGGAAGATTTCACGACTCCAGCTGGAATACTGCAGACCGTCTATGATTACCATCCTGCACAGTCCTCAGGGCCTGACATATGCGGTCTTGACATGCGTGTAGAATTCGGCTGCATGGCGTCCCTGTTCACGGGAGCCGAAACTTGAGTTCTTGCGTCCGCCGAATGGCACATGATAGTCCGTACCGGACGTGGGCAGGTTGACCATGACACACCCGGTTTTCGAATGTTTCCTGAAATGGCTGGCGTGGGAGAGCGATTGCGTGACGATACTGGAGGACAGGCCGAATTCCGTGTCATTCGCCATTTCCAGCGCCTCATCCAGATCCCGGGCCCGCAACACGCAACTGATGGGACCGAAGACCTCGTCCCGGTTCAGCTTCATCGCATTGCTGCCCTCCGTGAACAGGGCCGGCATCATGTAATACCCGGGGGTATCGCGTTCAAGGCGTTCCCCGCCTGCAACCAGTCTCGCCCCTTCCTGCTTCCCGACCTCAAGATAATGGAGGTTCCGCTCCAGCTGGGCCTTGTCGACAACCGGCCCGATACTGCTTGAAGGATCCAGGGCATGACCCACGACCAGCTTCTTCATTTCGACCTTCATCGTTTCGACGAACAGGTCGTGTATCCCCCGGGTCACGATAATGCGCGAAGAGGCGGTGCATTTTTGTCCGGTACCGCCGAACGATCCGTTTATCGCGCACGCCACGGCTGTTTCAAGATCCGCATCATCCAGGATAACCAGCGGATTCTTGCTGCCCATCTCCATCTGCAGCCTGGTCAGGTTCCCGGCCGCCGCTTCGGCGATCCGTCTGCCCGTCGCAAGCGACCCGGTGAAGGTGATCGCGTCGACATCACGCGAATTGATCATCGCCTCGCCGACAACTCCACCTGATCCGAGCACCAGATTGACCAGGCCCTGCGGCAGTTCCTGCCGGGCGATGATTTCCATCAATGCCGTGGCACTTGCCGGAACAAGGTTCGCGGGCTTCCAGACCACGGCATTTCCGTATGCCAGTGCCGGGGCGATTTTCCAGCTCGGCAATGCCACGGGAAAATTCCATGGCGTGATGACGCAGACCACGCCGACCGGCTCGCGCGTAACCGCTACATCAATACCGGGACGCACCGAATCGCACACCTCGCCCATCTGTCTGAGCACTTCGGCCGCATAGTAGGTGAAGAACTGACCGGCCCGGTAGACCTCTCCCGTGCCCTCGGCAAGCGTCTTGCCCTCTTCCCGGCACAGCAGTTCACCCAGTTCCTGGCTGCGCTCCATCAGCTCCCTGCCGATGTTCATGAGGATGGCGTAACGTTGCTCCAGGCCAGTCTGGCGCCAGATCTGCTGGGCGCGCGATGCCGCCTCGACAGCCTCTTCCACCTGGCTGGCGCTGGCCTGGGCAAACTCGCCGACCGTATCGCGGGTATCGGAAGGATTGATGTCGGCAACCGCAAGGTCGCCCGTCACCCACTGGCCATCGATATGGTTGCTGGTAAACATGCCGTGCCGTCCCCCTGAAATCCGAGATAGGGAACTTAACGCTTTAGGCCCCGGATTCCAAGCAAATTCGTCGTGAAACGGGGATAACCTTCAGCAGGGAAATTCCGATCTTGACGCATTGTCCGGTCAGGGGCATGATGCTTCGGGCGCGGAGGAAACACGGGCGCACGACACTCCAGTACACCATTACCGGAACCCTGACCACCATACCATGCAATTCGCGCGGCTTGACCTGAATCCCAGAATCCTGGCATTCGCCAGCGGAATATTCTCCGGCCTGGTATTCGGTATCTACTGGATTCCTCTTCGCCTGATGAGCGATACCGGAATCAACGGGCTGTGGGCCGTGATGGTTTTCAACGTTACATCGTTCCTGCTGGTTATCCCGATGATTTTCAGGCAGTGGAGCCGTATCGTGCCGGGACGGTTCCGGCTACATGCAACAGCCTGCATATGCGGGCTCGGCTATGTGCTGTATACCGGAGCGTTTCTCTACACGGAGGTTGTCCGCGTCCTGGTACTGTTCTACCTGATGCCGATCTGGGGATTCGTGCTTGCCCGGGTGTTCATTGGTGAAACACTCACCCCGGTACGCCTGATCTGCATGCTGCTCGGACTGTCCGGACTCATGGTGATCTGCGGCGTCGAACAGGGCATCCCCTTTCCCGCCAATACCGGCGACTGGATGGCCCTGCTTTCCGGAGTGGTATGGGCCGGGGCATCCCTGCTGATCCTTACTGACAGGCACGAACCAGTCGGCTATGGCGCCACTTTCCTGTTCTGGGGCGCAGCCTGGTCCCTGCTGCTTGCAGTCCTGGCAACCGGGCAAGGCGTGTTGCCCGCCCCATCCTGGACACAGCTTCCGCAAATCCTGACCTGGATGATCCCGCTTGCGATCCTGGTAATCATCCCCGCCGCTTTCGCAACCCTCTACGCACCCTCGCAACTGAATCCCGGTATCGTGGGACTGCTCTTCATGACGGAAATCAGCGTCGGTACGGGTACGGCCGCCTGGCTTGCCGGAGAACCGTTCGGACTGAAGGAGATCACCGGGGTGGTACTGATCACCCTGGCCGGCATTGCCGAACCGGTTACAGGCATGCTGAAACGCAAGCCGGACGGCTAGAAGGGATTTGCCTGACCAGTCCGCCACGCCGGAAACAGCAGACACCACTCTCCCGGCAACTGGACGGCTGCCGCTGGAATGCAGCATCAGGCGCAGGCTATCCGGTCGCCGGGTCCCGTCTGAGCGCCTGGCACATGCAATGCACGCCGCCTCCGCCCGGCGTGATCATGGACATGTCCGGATCAAGGATTTCCAGCCCCAGAGCCCTCGCCTTCCCCTTCAGTACACGGCTTTTTTCCGGGAGCAGGATACGGTCGTTGCCGAGCGCCACCACATTGCAGCCGAGATCCAGGGTGTCCTGGAACGGCACGGATACGATTTCCATGCCTTTCGACTTCAGCCAGTTCACCACGTCCGGGTCCGTGGATTCCAGGCAGACGGCCGCAAGGCCGGGCGCGAGCATCACCACCATCAGGTCGATATGCACATAGAAAGGATCGATGTCGGTCAGCATCACCTCCCAGCCTTCGTCTTCGAACCAGCCCTTCAACTGCCGTGCAGCCTCAAGCTGGCTTCTCCCTTCGCTGCCCTCCCAGCCGATGAGCACCGTGCCGGGCTGAATGACATTGAAATCCCCGCCTTCAAACGTACCGGCAGTCACGTAGTCGTAGATGGGAATCCCCAGGCGTTCGTAGGTTTCGATCGCCCGGAAATTCTCGCCCCGCCGCCACCAGTTCGCCATGTTCGTGATGATCGCCCCGTAGGGCGTCATCACGGAGGAGTCCCGGGCAAATATCTGGTAGGGAAGCACCGGATCCGGCGCGTGCAGATGTACCGTCACGCCAGCGGATTCATAGGCGGAGATCATCTCCGCGTGCTGCCGCTTCGCAACTTCGGCATCAAAGACATACCTGCGCCTGATGCTCTTTTTCGAAACCGAACTGGTTTCCCGCCAGCGGTAGAAATCCGCAGGACCGAGCAGGACATCCCGGAGCACGCCGTATTCACTGTCGGCTCCCCAGTGTTCCAGTATCGGCGTACCGCCTCCGTCATTTCTGCAACGCAGGGAAAATTCACTGTTCATCGGACACCGCAATGTATTGAAAACACGGATATTCTAATCGTTCCGGCAGCATTCTGGAATCGGAATCCGGGGTCCGGCACCGATAACGGCCAGTATCGCGGCAGGCATCATTGTCTCTCGTGACCAGATACCTCCATTACGGATTTTCTGCCCTTCTGGGCCATGGATGAAGATGATGGGAACACAATAATGTCACTACAGAGACCGGGAGAAAAACACGGCGGCAAGAAATCCTGCCATGATGGCCGGCATTGCTTCGCTGTCTCGTATCAGGATGATGGATTGGACATGGAATTGCTGTTCGTAGATCATATGGCTGTACCTGATGAAGGGTTCCGGCAGGAACATGTGACAAAAACCGACATCTCGCCCTGCATCAGGTTCCAGACAGATTTCGCCAGGATTTGCGGGTACAGTTTCCATATGCTCCGAACACCAGAATCGAGATTGACAGTATGAATCCAGAACGATCAGTGCGCGACCTGCAGTCAGCACAGCCGGAGTCTGTCTGTCCCCTGTGCGGAAGCGGCGGGACCACTATCTCATGGCAGCCCCTGGTATTCAGCTACGGACCCGAAGATTCCGCTGCAGAGCTGGTAGTGCAGGCGCCTGCGCGTCGGTGCGGGGCCTGTGAATTTCAGTATCTCGACGAAGTGACGGAGCGCTTGAAGCATGAGGTGATATGCCGACATCTCGGCGTTCTGCCTCCGGAAGACATTTCCCGCATCCGTAGGAGATATGCCATGACACGTTCCACGTTTGCCCGCGCCACAGGGCTTGATGAGGCATTGCTGGATCAATGGGAGAGCGGCCTGTCCATTCAGACACACGCGTACGACCGGTACCTGCGGTTTCTGGAACATCCCGAAAACATGCGAAAGCTTGAGAAACCGGCAGGTACCGGGACCCCTGGACAGGAAGGATGAAAACCACGGTGGGTCTGTGCAGCCGCTGCACCGCGCAGAACAAGATGCCCGGCCAAACATCTAGGTACTGTCGTCACGAGTTATCGCACCACAACATGAGACATCGGATATGGATGGCGGCAAGGAACGATGCGGCATTCTTCGCATGGCGCGTAGCGATACCCCGCCAGCGCCTGAAAGTGCAGGAAGACGTTCTCCACCCGGTGGCGCTGGCGATACGTTTGCCTATCATGCTGCCGCGGCACCTTGCGGTTGCGTTTCGACGGGATCACCGGTTCAATGCCTCACCTGCGGCAGTGCGCCAGGATCTGGTTGGTGTCATAAGCCCGATCCGCCAGCAATGCTCCGGCATCCACTCCTTCGATCAGGACGTCAGCATGGTTGCAATCCGCTGCGGTACCTGCTGCAGCAACCGCTCGAAGCCGCAGACCATGCGCATCCACGGCCAGATGCAGTTTCGTGTCGAGCCCCCTCTTGTGCGATCCATCGCCTGATTCCCGCCGCGCGCACCGGCCGCATGAGGATGGACCTTGATGTGACTCGCATCAATCATCAACCATGCGTGGTCCGGTTCACCCATGAGCTGTTTCCAGCAGGCTCTCCCGGACCCCCTTGTCGCGCCAGCGGCAGAATCGCCGGTGCGTGTTCTTCCAGTCTCCGTAGTCCGGCGGCAGGTCCCGCCAGGGCGCGCCCGTGCGCAGGATCCACAGCACCGCATCGAGAAAACGCCGGTTGTCCCGGGCCACCCCGCCCCAGCAGATGGGGTTCCAGCAGGGACCATGTGCGGTCCGAAAGATCATGTCTGTGGTGCGCTTCGGTCATCTCGGACTCTCCGACAAATTGCTTCGCTACATTATATCATCAATCCCTTGACTTGTGACGACAGTACCTAGTTCCTAAATTGATTCAAAGCTGTTCGGGCATCTCTCAGTAGCACAGAAAATCAAAGTCACCGCGCCGACTTGAAACGATGTCTTCTGCAGTCAGGTCCTTCACTGTCCCAAGTATGAAATTGGGATCTCCCCATTCAAATCCATCTGGCCATTGTATCTTGCCAAGTGCGCAATCCAGCTCTTTTCTGATGACAGATCGTTCGACCATGCTGCGCTCCGGCATGATCGCCATGATGGTAATCGTGCGTTTGTCCGCAGTCCAGTTCAGTTCTGCGCGAAACCGGATTTGTATCAGTGATCGGTATACCTTGCCGACCTCCGAACCGGGCTTTGCATGTCGTGACCAGACGCGTTCGCGAAATACCTTCGCAGCCTGGTCGAAATCATCGGGAAATGCGAACTGCCCAAACTTGCGTTCCAGGGCTGCAGCAAAACGAAGGCATCCATCCTCGCCTGAAAATCCAGCCTGATGTTGCCATTTCTGCATGAGGTCCTTGTGCACGGACATGATGCGACGCAGATCAGCAAAGGCTGTCTCACCAGCGTTTTCCATACCTGTGAGGTAGGGTATTCGCCCCTTTCTGATAGCAGACAACTGCTCCTCTTCAGGTATTTCGATCATGGGACACACTGCTACGTAATCGCGTCCGCCCGTACGTCGAACGATATCGCAGGTCTGGCTGACAGCAACGAGGCCAATTATCCTGTCGGTCGTTTCTTCGGCGTCAAACAGTTCGTCATCTTCTGCCAAACCTGCAGACAGGAAACCACCGACGCCCGGGCATGATCGCCCTGACGCCAGTGTTTGAGCGATTCACCCAGGCTTGCAGTCGGCAATCCCTGATCGGTCAATGAATACGCCCTCAACCACGCCTGATCGGTCTCTTGCGAGACAGCGGAGCAGGCTCATCAGGAAGGGGTTCGACGATTTCCGTCCCATCCGCGTCCTCGTGCATCACGATGGGCCGGAATTCACCAGCCCAGTGCATGACATCCGTAGTGGCATGTCGACCATGAGGTCGTGAGGGGCCATGAGAGAGATACTGCCTGGCAACTTCGTAATTCCTGGCTCGAATCGCTTCAAAGGGGCTGACCGGGCAGGACACATGCCGCTCATCCAGGGCTGCCGCATTGCGTTCTGCCGATCCGCGATCTGCAAAACGCATCACCGCCAGCGTTTTTGCTATGTACTCACGGTTCTTCACGCGAATCCTTGCACCCCTTACCCAGTTGTTCAGCGTGCGTCGGTCCACATTCAGCATGACTGCCAGACGGATCCAGGTAAAACCGGTTAGTCTTCGAAGCTCGAACAGATTCTCCGGAGCATCCGAAGCCCTCACCGCATCGGCACGCACCCTGGCACGGTACAGATCGGTGTCAGCCTCGATAAGATTGATCCATGACGCTGTAGAGTCAGGTAATTCCAGCCATCCCTTAAAGGCTCCAAAACACCGGGATGATGACACTCGATCCCAAAAACCAGGTCCAAACAGGTCAGTGTCCGGAAGCCTGTATTGTGCCTTGCGCTCAAAATACGGCCGTGGTTCCAATGGGCTATCCATGTCTGCAGCGTCAATCATATGTCACCCCCACAGTCTCGTAAAAACTCTTCATTGACTACCCAACGGAAAAAGCCATAAGCACGCGCGGCCAGCCTTGTCAGGCGGGTCCCGATTTCGTCTGCATCAAGAATTTCAGGCTGTGTGAATTCATTATAAACGTCGATATCCAGAAACCAGGAAGGTGTCGCGATTGGCGGCATCAAGCTGGGTTCATGTGCTTGATTGGCCGGCATGAAACCCCAGCGTACAGTCATTGGTCCGACATCTGTCTGGCCAACGATTTCACTCAGGGTACGATCAAGATTCCTCCGATGTTCCTCGGTATAGGGGCCAAGCATCTCGGGCCGTACGAAACGGGATAACCGTTCTTGCCGGCGGCCATGGAGCCGGTCCACATACCTCACGCCGATTCGTGTCATCACCCCGGGCTTGATAGTCGCCGACAGGGCACGTATGACCGCATCAGTCCGCTGAATCAAATCGGTGCGGTTTTGATATGCCCGAGTCTCCAGGGAGACGAAGTTCGTGGTAAGCGACAAACGCCACTCCATTGTCTTGTCAAGAAAACGCCAATTCGGCATCAGGCTCTGTTTGACCCCATCGCTTCTAAACTCGAAAACGGGGCTCTGTTCCAACTGATGGACCGGATAGTCCGCTCGGATCTGTTCCTGAAAATCGGCGACGAATTCCGTTTTGGCAATTGAAAGTATTTCGGGAAACTGTACCTGAACCAGCACGCCCGTAAGCGGAGATTGTTGCAGTGGGACAGTTGGTGGAACCGGTCCGGTAAACGGACTATCGGTTAAAAAAGTCATGAATACGTATTTTGCGGCATGAACTTGTTTGCCAGCGATTATACAGTATGGGAAATAATATGGGAAATTAAAAGGAATACAGAAAGCTCCTGCCATCAAAAGATGAACGTCGACAGCGCCCCGGAGCGCAGGGAGACAACGTATGGTCGATCTTCAGAATGCCAGGGTGAGACCGCCTCGAGTCCGGAGAATTAACGAAGACGGAGAAAACCCTTCCGGTTCCGGCAATGGCCGGAACGTATCACGCAGCAGGAATAGGGTGCATGCGGTAGTCCATGCCGTAAACGGAAGAGTACGGTACACTTCGGATTCATGGATATCCTCCCGCTCACCAAAGCCTCCAGAAGCACCTGCTTTTCGATCGGCAAGAACCCGTCCGCCGCCCTTCTTGGCATCCGAAGACATGGATATTAAGGATTTCATAGCTGGCATTCCGAAGGCCGAGCTGCACATGCACATAGAGGGCTCTCTCGAACCTGAAATGATGTTCGACCTTGGCAGGCGAAACGGTATCGACCTGCCGTTCGATTCGGTTGAGGCGGTCCGCAGGGCCTACCGCTTCAGCGATCTACAGTCCTTTCTGGACATCTACTACCAGGGTGCCAACATGCTGATCACGGAACAGGATTTCCACGACATGACCTGGAGCTACCTGGAAAAGTGCCGGGGACAGAACATACGCCACACGGAAATCTTCTTCGACCCGCAGACGCACACCGATCGCGGAATCCCGTTCCGCACCGTGATATCGGGCATTCACCGGGCCCTGGAAGATGCTGACAGGCAGCATGGCATTTCAAGCGGCCTCATCATGTGCTTTCTTCGGCATCTGAGCGAAGAATCCGCCCTGGAGACACTGGACAGCGCACTGCCCTACAGGGATATGCTGACCGCTGTCGGCCTTGATTCTTCGGAAAAGGGACACCCGCCTGAAAAATTCGCCAGGGTGTTCGCACAGGCGCGCGATCTGGGGCTGAAAACGGTCGCCCATGCGGGTGAGGAAGGCCCGCCGGAATACATCCGCAATGCCCTTGACGTGCTGAAGGTTTCCCGAATCGACCACGGCGTACGCTGCGAGGAAGACGATTCGCTGGTCCTGAGGCTGGCAGAGCAGCGTATTCCCCTGACCGTCTGCCCGCTTTCGAATACCGCCCTGAAAGTCTTCGGACACATGCGTGAACACAACCTGAAGAGACTGCTCGACCGGGGGCTGTGCGTCACCGTCAATTCCGATGATCCGGCCTATTTCGGGGGTTACCTGAACGAGAACCTCAATGCCGTACACTCTGCCCTGGACCTTCAGCGCGGCGACATCGTCCAGCTGGTGAAAAACGGCTTCGAAGCGTCGTTTCTTTCCGGGAAACGCATCCGGCAATTCCTTCGGCAGGTTGACGAATACGTCGCGGCATCCGTCGGTTCGCTGATCCCTGACGGTTAACGGCACATCCCAGCATGCCCGGACCAGGTCAGGACGACGTGAGTCGTCGGGTTGCCGCAATCGCCTTTTCCCTGGGCGCACTCTACTTCGCCTATGCATTTGTACAGCGCGTCATTCCGAGCATCATGACCACCGAACTGATGCAGGATTTCAGCGTCGGTGGAGCCGCTCTGGGTTCCCTGTCGGCCTTCTACTTCTGGGCCTATGCATCAATCCAGTTGCCGGTAGGTATTCTGACCGACCGCTTCGGACCTCGGCGGCTCATGAGCATTGCCGCAGCAACCTGCGCGGTGGCTACCGTATGCTTCGCCATGAGCCAGTCCCTGGTGGTGGCCTCGCTATGGCGCGCCGTGATCGGCGCCAGCGTCGCATTCGCATTCGTCGGCAGTCTGGCTATCGCCGGATACTGGTTCCGGCATAATCAGCATGCGATGCTGGCGGGCGTGCTGCAAAGCGCCGGAATGCTGGGCGCGGTTTTATCCCAGGCTCCCTTGCGGCCGATTGTCGAATCCATCGGCTGGCGCAGCACCATGAGCTGGCTTGCCGCAGCAGGCCTCATTCTGGCCATCCTGCTGTACAGGATGGTGCCGCGGCGCAAGGACAGTCAGCACGGCACATCGTCGATATCGGATCCGGCAGTTGGCCTGCGGTCGATCGCAGCCAACCCGCAAACCTGGCTGTGTGCCCTGATCGGCTTCGGAATGTGCGCACCCATGCTGGCCTTCAGCGGACTGTGGGCTGTGCCCTGGCTCACTACCGTGCACGATTATTCCCCGACCCGGGCGGCCGCGATCGCCTCGATCCTGTTCATCGGCTGGGCATCATGCTCTCCGATGGTCGGATGGCTTTCGGATCGGATCGGGCGGCGCAACATTCTCGTGCAGACTGGCGCAGTCCTGTACATCGCTACCTTTTCCTGGATTGTCTTCCTGACCCCGCAAAGCGTCGCGGTTCTGGCGACCCTGCTGTTCCTGGCGGGCGGTTTCGGCTCCTCGGTAACCGTATGCTTCGTGATCACGAAAGAACACAACGACCCGAAATTCTCCAGTACTGCGGTCAGCCTGATGAACATGTTCGTTGTCGGTTCCGGCGGTGTGATGCAGCCCCTGATCGGCTGGCTGCTCGACCTGAACTGGAACAACGTGCTGTCCGACGGAGCCCGCATTTATGATGCACAGGCCTACCTGATCGGCTTCTCCAGCCTGCTGCTGATGATGTGCGCAGCACTGGTGGGAACCTTTCTGCTCAAGGAAACCGGGTGCCGTCAGGTCCGGAGTCCGCAGAACTGAAGCTGCGGGTACGGGACAGGCGATTTCCCGTTCGTCCGTACCCGGACCTGGGGTCTTCCCACAGGGAGGGTAATGTTGAACAGAACGTGGCATGCCTGCTGCAGGAACTGATCGGAAGGACCCCGAGGAATCCGGATCAAGCGCCAGCAGCGGATACCTGCTCGAGGATGGCGTGGTCGGTATTCCCGGGTAATGTTGTCACGAGTTCCGGCGCCACCTGACGGGACGGCGGACAAGGCTGGCGGCGGCTTCGGGAATCTCTCGGGACGCGCTCACCAGCGGGCGCCGAGCTCGAGGCCGACCACATGTTCGGGGGCCGCGGCGGCGGCCTCGCGCCTGGTGGCCCGGACGCCGAACGAGACGCCGGGCGCGGCCGCGAATTCGGGTGTCAGCAGCCAGCCGAGGCTGTAGTCGCGCACGCCGGCGGCCAGCCCGACGCCGACCTGCGGACTGCCGGTGAAGCGCCCCGAGAAGACCGCCAGCCCGTACGCCGCCTCCGCCCGCCAGCGGCGGTTCGTCCCGGCGCTGCCCCCGCCCGCCGGCTCGGCCCGGAACAGTGCGTCCAGACCGCCCGCCGCCGGCCCGCCGAGCTCCCGCCGCAGCGCGAGCGACGGCCCGCGTCGCGTCGACGGCTCCGGATCGAACGCCAGCGTCGCCGCGAAACCCCGGTTCTCCCGCTCCCCGTCGCCCGGCACCAGCAGCGCCCGACCCGCGATGTCCAGATCCAGACCCAGTTCCCGATCCCGCCAGGCGATCCCGCCGCCGACCTCGAGGCCCGAACCGCTCCCGGCATCGCCCCCGTCACGCCGCACCCCGACCTCCAGCCGCGGCGTCACGCTCGACCCGTCCGCCGGCACGAACTTCCAGCCGCCCTCCAGACCCAGCCGGAAACGGCTCGTCCCCGCAGTCGCGCCGGACAGCCCCGGCGCGCCCTCCGACGACACCCGCGTCCACAGCGCATCCGACACCAGCGTCAGCGACGGCCCCGCCCCTTCGGGCACCGGCACCATGTCGCTGTACAGTCCGGCCGCCGCCATGCCCCAGGCAATCTCCGACTCCAGTGCCTCGCCGACCTCCGGCAGCAGTCTCGACTCCCCCGACCCGCGCCCGAACGCGCCCCACAATCCCGACCGTTCCGAAATCCGCAGCCGCGCATACGGGATCGCCGCCAGCAGCTCCGACTCCAGCCGACCGCCGCCCCCGGAACCGCTCTCCCGCCAGGTCCCCTCGCCGCTGTCCTGCAGCAGCGCCAGACCGAACAGCCACCGCTCCACCGCATGGTCCACCCCCAGCAGCACGCCCGTCGACTCGCCGTCCAGCGTGATGTCCCCGGCCCGGTCCGCGAAGCTCGAGCGCGCCGCGCTGCCCCAGAAGGCCAGACTGCCGCTGCCAGCCCGCTCCCCGGTCACCGTGAAGCCGCTGCCGGGCAGGGCTTCCGACAGCGACAGGCTATGCCCCGCCGTCCCGGACTCCGCCACCCCGCCTCCCGGAACCGCGCCGGACGACAGCGTCCGCCCGGCCAGCGTCCCCCGCACGCCGACCTCGCGCGCGGCCGTCATGCGCGCCGACACGCCGTCCAGTGCCAGTTCCGCAACCGTGCGTCCGTAGCGCGACAGCCACGCCGACTGCACCGCCCCCAGGTCCTGACCGACCAGCACCCGCAACACCTCCCGACGCAACGACGCATAGCGCATGTCCGCGGACGCCGCGCCGTGGCGGATCACCGCTTCCCCGTGACCGGCCCGCGCCGTCAGCGTCACCGTCCGCGGTTCGTCCCAGTCCGCCGGCCCGAACGCCACCGCGTCCGGCGACACCGTGGCCACCGCCTCGTCCGAACTCGTCAGCCGCACCGTCACGGCCGCCGCCGGTCGACTGTCCAGGCGCACCGTGTAGCGCACGGCGGCTCCCTCCTGCGCAATCCGCAACGCCGCGGCCGACAGCACGATGCCCGCCTGATCGTCGTCCCGGATCGTGCCCGTCGCGCGCCTCCCGTCATGCGCCACCCCGTCCGGCAGGTCGCCCGACAGCGCCACCTCGAAGACCTCCCCCGAACCCTCGTCCTCCCGGTCCTCCAGCGTCGCCACCGCAAACCTCGCGAAGGCCGCCCCGGCCGGCACCGTCACCGCCCCCGTCTCCGTGCCCGCCGCCAGGTCCGCCGCCGACGCCGTCACCAGACTCCGCTCCCACGCCAGCACCAGCCGCTGCGGCCATGGCGGCGTCACCCGCACCGTGAACACCAGCGCCTCGCCCTCCTCGCCCGCCGCGTCCGACAGCGTCACCCGGTGCGTCCGCTCCACCCGCCGCGGCGGCGCCGCCCCGTCATCATCCTGCACCGTCACCGACGCACTCGACGGACTGCCCTGGCCGTAGTCCGCGGAACCGCGCAGCGTCACCGTCACCGCGCCGTCCGGCTCGTCCGCGCCGTCGTTCACCGTCGGCACGCTCCAGACCGCCGTCGCCGAACCGGCCGCTATCGTCACCGTCTGGTCCCCCTCGTCCGCCGCCACCACGAAGTCCCGCCCCCCGGCAGTGTTCTCGCCCACCCTCAGCAGCACCGTCAGCGCCGCGGTCGTCGCACCCGTGCGACGCACCGTGAAGTCCGCGTCCGTACCCTCCGTCACCGGCGATGTCCCCGCCGCAATGGTCACCACCGGCAACGCCGGCGGCGGCGAGGTGTTGTTCACCACGAAGCTGCTGTCGCCGGTTCCCGTCGGCGTCGTATTGGCAAGCGCGTTGCCGCTCGTGTCCTCGATGTCCTGATTGCTCGCGAATCCCAGCGTCACCGTCCCGTCCAGGCCCGCAAGGTTACCGCCCGAGGCCGTGACGTCGTGGACCGTGGTCGAAACCGCCGCCACGGCCAGCGTCGCCGTCGTGCCGGAGATGCTGAAATCCCCTGCGTCCACGTTCCGCACCGCCTCGTCGAAGGTCACCCGCCACGTCAGGCTGTCCGCCGCAGTCGGCGAGACCGACGGCGCATGCCTCACGATCGACGACACCCGCGGCGCCGTCGTGTCGGCCCTGATCGTGAAGTCGGCGGAGAGATCGGCAATCACGGTTTCATGGGTACCAGACGGCGGCCGGAGCAGATTGCCGTCCACCTCAACGGTCACCGGATCGTCCGCCATAATTGTCGAACCACTGTAGGCCAGGGTGATTTCGACGGACCGGTGGCTGGCGATACCGTGCGTGCTTTGCTGGTCTGTCAGACGCGCAAGCAGCCGGCCGCCGGTGATCGTCAACCCGGAGGGAGCACCCGACAGGCCGATCAGTGCAAGGCCAGCTACGCTGAGCCGGACCGGGGTGTCGGGTATTTGTCCGCTGACCAGATCGGCACTGTTCACATAGGATAGGCGGCGACCTCCATCACTCCCGCCCCCGCCGCCTGCCGCGAAGAAAGTCACGTTCTTGGGAATCAGCGTGACCGTGGCCCCGTCCAGGGAGTCCGCCTGGATCCCGGTCGGATTCAGCGTCAGGCTCGCGGTCTGCGCCTGCGCCCCGGTAACCGGGCCGAGCAGCAGCGGCAGACACAGCAGGACGGCGGCGGCGGTCCGGTCAGGTGGGGAGGATGAAGAAGCCGGACGGAGTGGAGAGCGGAGGAGCCGCCATGCGGTCCCGGTCATGGCCGAAGCGCAGACGCAAATCCAGCGATCCAGCGATCCAGCGATCCAGCGATCCAGCGATCCAGCGATCCAGCGATCCAGCGATCCAGCGATCCAGCGATCCAGCGATCCAGCGATCCAGCGATCCAGCGATCCAGCGATCCAGCTCAT
>JAJDVC010000099.1 GCA_022826305.1 Gammaproteobacteria bacterium
TTGAACTGCTCAGAACCCGCGTGCTTCCGCTCGCGGAAGAATGCACATGCCCGGAATATCGTGCCGACAGTCTCGAAAGCCTGGGCAATGTGCTCGGCATTGTCGGCCAGCGCCGCACGGGCACACGCTATCTGAGGGACGCTGTCAATGCATTCCGCGAAGCCCTGGAACTGCGTGATCCCGAGATTGCACCGGTTGCGTGGGCAACCGTACAGAATGGTCTCGGGAACGCCTTGGGCGCGCTGGGACAGCGCCAGGGGGATGATGGACTGCTGGAGGAGGCGGTGAAGGCGTTCGAGCGGGCGCTTGACCTGCGCAGCGAAGAGCGGATGCCCCGGGACTGGGCTTCGACCATGAGCAATCTGGCAGCCGCACTACAGTCACTGGGCAGGAAAAACAAGGATCCCAAGATCCTGAAACGCTCCGTGGGAGCCTACAGGGATGTGCTTCGGGTCTGGACCCGGGGAAGTGCGCCTCTGGACTGGGCTGCCACCATGGACAACCTCGGTTCCGCATTGCGTGCTCTCGGGGAGTACCGCCGGGGGCCCCGCACCCTGGAGCAGGCGGTGGCGGCCTACAGGAGCGCCTTGTCGGAGCGTCCGCGTGACCGTCTGCCCGGGGAGTGGGCCATGACGCACAACAACCTGGGTGCGGCGCTGCAGAGGCTGGCCCAGCGCGAGGAGGCTCCGGATATCATGCGGCAGGCTACCGAGGCCTACGAGAACACGTTGCTGGAATGGACACGGGAGAAGAAGCCGATGAACTGGGCCATGACCAAGGCAAACCTGGGGGTAGCCCGGCGGGAACTGGCGGCCATGACCGGGGATGTCGAAACCGCAGACAGGTCCGTGGCGGAGATCAGCGTTGCAGTGGACATGTTTCGTGGCGCCAGCCATGCACAATACACCGAACTCGGGGAGGAGCAGCTTGCTCGCGCCCGCGAGCTGCTGTCGAAACTGGCCACAGGGACGGATTCCGGAAATGCCCGGACATAATGGCCTGCCGGGCTGCCCGAAGCGGAGTCAGGACAGCAGGAAAAGTCGGTTCGCCTCCGCTGATCGGAATCCATGACTGATGTGCGGTGCTGTTTTCCAAGGTGCGACCACGCCGGATTGCAACGGGGATCTCAGGTGCAGATTCGGGAAGCATCATGCACCGATACGGGCCGGACTGGTTGTGCACGGATAGCCCGTATCGCAGGGATCATGAAGGCGGGCCTACGACCCCGGTATCGTCTGCGAGGCTGGGCTGTATCATCCTGCCGCCGTCGACGGTATAGACCTGACCGGTGACGAAGGAAGCCTGGTCGGATGCCAGCCACACGACCAGGCTGGCCACCTCTTCGGGCAGCCCGGTCCTGCCGACGGGATGGATGCCGGCAAGCCTCTCGCGAAACCGTTCAGGTCTGGATCTTGCCGCGATGAAGCGTTCGTTGAAATCCGTGTCTATCCAGCCTGGCGCGACGGCGTTGCAGCGGATGCCTTCGGTGCCGTGGTCGACTGCTACGGCGCGCGTCAGTCCGTGCAGTCCGGATTTCGACGCACAGTAGGCGGCATGTCCCGGATTGGCCGAGAATCCCTCGATGGAGCCGATGTTGACAATGTTGCCGGATACCTGCCGCAGGTAGGCAATCGCATGCTTGATGAGGACGAACGGTGCTGTCAGGTTGACAGCCATCGTCCGGTTCCAGTCATCCAGTTGCGTGGTTTCGGCGGACGACTCCTGCATCGTTCCGGCATTGTTGATCAGGATGTCCAGTCTTTCGAAATGTCCGAACACGGAATGTACCAGGTTCTCGCATTGTGCAGGATCCGAAACATCTGCAGAAAAGTATTCTGCCCCAGGAATCTCGACCGGGGTTCTCTGGGCGATGGCAACCCGGACTCCCGTGTCCAGGAATTCCTGCGTGATTGCCAGGCCGATACCGCTGCCCCCGCCGGTGACCAGCGCAACGCGTTCCGGTGTGGCGTTGTCCGGCATCAGTAAACCGGCTTGCCGCCGTTGACTTCGACCAGTGATCCGCACATGTAGCCGGACTGGTCCGAGGCCAGGAAACCGATCACGCTGGCGATTTCCTCCGCCCCGGCAATGCGTCCGATGGGGACTGTGCGGTTGAGTTGTTCCACGGCGGTCTCGGGGTCCAGTCCCCGGATCGAGAAGCCGGTCCTCAGCATGGGCGTGTTCACCTCGTTCGGACACACGGCGTTGATCCGGATGCCATCGGCGGCGTGATCCCGTCCCAGGCACCGGGTCATGGCGGCGACGGCCGCCTTGCTGGTGCAGTAGGCAACATGATCGGGTCCTGGATACAAGCCCCAGCAGGATGCGGTATTGACGATACAGCCGCCGCCCTGCTGCTTCATGATGCTGATCGCCGTCCTGCAGATCCTGAATACCGACTCGACGTTCACCTTCATCACGCAGTTCCAGTCCTCGTTGCTGGTATCAAGAATGTTGCCCCGTCGCATCATGCCGGCGTTGTTGATCAGGATGTCCAGCCGTCCGTTCCATGCATGGGCGGTCCGGGGCAATGCATCGCAATAGCTACCATCTTCCAGGTCTCCGGGTAGCAGGACATGCGGTTGCCCGATGACTTCGGCGATTTCCCGTACACCGGAAAGAGCCCCGGCATCCCTGTCGGCAAGCGCAAGCAGGGCCCCTTCACGGGCGAACAGGCGGACGATCTCGTGTCCGATGCCTCCCCCGGCCCCCGTGATCAGGACGACCTTGTCCCGGAACCGGTTATCCATCGGGGCAAGTATGGAAAAATCCCGCCATGTACTGGCTGACGGGCGGCAATCTGACCGCAGGTCCGGCGGAGAGGGCGGGGTAATCGGCACGCATATCGGACTTTCCGGTCATGCGTCATGGTGATCCGGCAGCGAGCCTGCTCAGGGGCTTCTCGTTTATTGGCAGATGCACGATGGCAGCCAGGACGCCGAAGACGATTCCGGCCCACCACATGCCGTCATAGGAACCGGTCTGGTCGAAGATTCTCCCGCCAAGCCATACGCCCATGAAACTGCCGATCTGATGGCTGAGAAAGACGATGCCGAACAGGGTGGCCATGTAGCGGATGCCGAATACCTGGGCGATGATGCCGGATGTCAGGGGGATGGTGGATAACCACAGGATTCCCATGACCGAGGCGAAGACAAGCATGACGACAGGGGTTTTGGGAGCCATCAGCAATGCCAGGATGACCAGGGACCGGCCGAAGTAGATCACGCTGAGCCCGTATTTCTTGCTCCATTTCTGTCCGGCAATTCCCGAGGCGAAGGATCCCAGGATGTTCATCAGCCCGATAAGGGAGAGTGCATAGGCGCCGATGACCGGATCAAGTCCGAGATCCTTTATGTACGCCGGGAAATGCACGGTGATGAATGCAACGTGAAACCCACAGACGAAAAATCCGACGGTGAGCAGGACATACCCCTTGTGCGTGAGCGCCTCGTGTACCGCCTGACGCAGTGTCTGGTTGTCGTCTTCCACCGGATCGTTGCTTTTCGGGGAGGTCGGCAGGCAGACCGCCAACGGGATCAGTATCAGGGATATCACGGACAGCAGGTACAGTGCCGTATGCCAGCCGAAAGCATTGATGAACCCCTGGCTGATCGGGGAAAAGATCACCTGTCCGAAAGAACCGGCCGCAGTCCCGACCCCCAGCACCAGCGAACGTTTTTCCGGGCCGACGACCCGGACCATCGCGGCCATGGCCAGCGTGAATGCCGAAAAGGAGATTCCGGCTCCGGTGAGTATGCCGCCGGTGAGCTGCAGCATGAGCCCGCTACCGGATTCGGCCATGCCCCATACCCCCAGAGCGTACATGATTCCCCCGGCGATGATCACCTTGATGGTGCCATGCCTGTCCGCCAGGGCGCCTGCGAACGGCAGCGTGATACCCCACAGGAGGTTCTGCAGCGCCATGGCCAGGCCGAAAGTTTCCCGGGACCACGACTGTGCAATCGTCATGGGCTCGAGAAACAGTCCGAAAGACGAGCGGATGCCGAACCCGGTCATGGAGATCAGGCAGCCGGCGATCAGGACTACAAGCGGTGTGCGCCAGGTAGCGGTGGGCATGAGTGATTCCTCGGGGTCAGATGGAACAAGGGCTGATTCTACCTGTGTTGCCAGGCCGGCTGGCGTTTCTCGGTGAAGGCCGCCATGCCTTCCTTCTGGTCTTCGGTTGCGAAAATCGCCTGGAACTGGCGACGCTCGAACGCAAGCCCCGACTGCAGGTTCGTTTCCTGGGACTGGTTGATGCTTTCCTTGATCATCATGACGGCTGGCCTGGACTGCTCCGAGAGCCTGCGTGCTACCTTGATGACATCATCGAGAAAGGTTTCCAGCGGGAAGACCCGGGAGACCAGCCCTGAACGCTCGGCCTCCCGTGCATCCATCATTCTTCCGGTCAGGCACATGTCCATTGCCTTGGATTTCCCGACCAGTCGGGTCAGGCGCTGGGTGCCGCCCCAGCCCGGCATGGCGCCGATGGATATTTCGGGCTGGCCGAATTTCGCGTTGTCGGCCGCCAGTATGAAATCGCAGGACATGGCCAGTTCGCAGCCGCCGCCCAGCGCATATCCGCTGACTGCAGCGATGATCGGCTTGCGGCAGTTGTCCAGGATGTTCTGCAACGTCGCGGCGTTGTCGGACAGGTACATGTCCATGTAGCCTTTCGGTTGCATCTCCTTGATATCGGCGCCAGCAGCGAAGGCCTTCTCGCTGCCGGTCAGGATGATGACCGAAACGGTTTCGTCCGCAGACATCACGGCCAGTGCGTCGGCCAGTTCCGCGCGCATCTGCACGGACAGGGCGTTCAGGGCGTCGGGGCGGTTGAGGCGGATGATGCCGACTTCGCCGCAGGTTTCCGCAAGAATGGTGTTGTATTGCATGTCGGGGCAAACGTGATTGGAAAATCCGTATTCTAGGCGCTCACGAACCGAATCACTATCTCCGCAGGCATGTTTTGTCCGGCTGCGGGCGGCTTGTCGGTGCATGGGAAGCGTATCGGCCGCGCAGTGGAACATATGAAGGTCCATATCTTTTACAATACCGTCTTTCAGGACAACCGACCCGCCCAGGCGAGGTGGGTCGTTGCAACGAATTTGTCTGTCGGATGGTCGTCATGAGCTTTGATGAGATTTACAGGTATGCCTGCAGCGATCCCGAGTCGTTCTGGGCGGATGCCGCCGAGAAGGTGTTCTGGTACCGGAAGTGGGACAGGGTTCTGGATGATTCGCAGGCCCCGTTCTACCGGTGGTTCTCCGGAGGCGAGACCAACGCCTGCTACAACGCGGTCGACCTGCACGTCGAGCAGGGCCGGGCGGATCAGCCGGCGCTCATTCACGACAGCCCGATAACGGGGACCGGGCAGACCCTCACCTACCGTGAACTCAGAGACCACGTCGCCCGGTGTGCCGGGGTTCTGGTCGACCTGGGGGTGCGCCGTGGCGACCGGGTGATCATCTACATGCCCATGATTCCCGAAGCGGTGGTAGCCATGCTTGCCTGTGCCCGGATCGGCGCCATCCACTCGGTCGTGTTCGGCGGATTTGCTTCCAGGGAACTCGCGACGCGCATCGATGACTGCCGGCCCGGGGTCATCGTGGCCGCCTCCTGCGGCCTGGAACCGGGCAGAGTGGTGGCATACCAGCCCCTGCTCGACAGGGCGATCGACCTTGCCCGCCACAAGCCCGGAAGGTGCCTTGTCCTGCAGCGTCCGCAGGCCCGGGCAGAGATGACGCCGGGGCGCGACGTGGACTGGCATGCCGCGATGGAGCAGGCCACGGATGCGGACTGCGTTCCGGTCCCGGCCACCGATCCGCTGTATATCCTCTACACCTCCGGCACGACCGGCCAGCCGAAGGGAGTCGTGCGGGATACCGGCGGCGGGATCGTCTCGCTCAAGTGGACCATGAAGAACATCTACAATGTCGAGCCGGGTGACGTGTACTGGGCGGCTTCGGACGTGGGCTGGGTAGTCGGACATTCCTATATCGTCTATGCGCCGCTTTTCAATGGCAACACGACCATCCTGTTCGAGGGAAAACCGGTCGGCACGCCGGACCCCGGCGTATTCTGGCGGATTATCGCGGAACACGGGGTGAAGGTGCTGTTCACCGCGCCCACGGCCTTTCGCGCGATCAGGAAGGAGGATCCGCAGGGTGAACATGTCAGGAAGCATGACCTGTCCTGCCTGCAGTCGCTGTTCCTGGCCGGGGAGCGGACGGATCCGGATACCCTGAACTGGGCCAGGCAGCAGCTCGGCGTTCCGGTCATCGACCACTGGTGGCAGACGGAGACGGGCTGGTCGATCTGCGCGAACTGCCTGGGCATCGAGCACCTCCCGGTCAAGGACGGCTCGCCGACTCGTCCGGTGCCGGGCTGGCAACTGCAGGCCCTGGACGAAGCAGGCAACGTGGTCGGGCCCGGAACCATCGGTTCCCTGGTCGCTAGGCTGCCCCTGCCTCCCGGAACATTCCCGACGCTGTGGGGCGCCCGGGACCGGTACTTCGATTCCTACCTGAAGAGGTTTCCCGGGTACTACGAAACCGGCGATGCCGGATACATCGACGAGAACGGCTACGTGTTCGTGATGTCGAGAACGGACGACGTGATCAATGTCGCCGGTCACAGGCTGTCGACTGGTGCGCTCGAAGAGGTGCTGGCCTCCCATCCGGATGTGGCGGAATGTGCGGTGATGGGGGTGAACGATCCGCTCAAGGGAGAACTCCCCCTGGGCTGCCTGGTGCTGAGTTCGGGCGTGGACAAGGCGCATGATCAGGTCGTGAAGGAGTGCATACGGCTGGTCAGGGAGGCCATCGGGCCCGTGGCGGCGTTCAAGCTGGCGGCTGTCGTCAAGCGGCTGCCGAAGACCCGCTCGGGAAAGATCCTGCGTGGTACCATGAAGAAGATCGCCGATGGCGCCGAATGGAAGATGCCTGCCACCATCGATGATCCGGCGATTCTGGATGAGATTGCCGGGTCGCTGGCCGGGCTGGGCTATCCGGCGGGCAGGGATGACGACCAGTCCAGTCCATGACAAGACCACCTGATCGGGATCCGCCCCGAGGCGATCCGCAGCCTGTTCGCCGACAGCGGATGCCGCGATGAAGCATGCTTTCGTCATGGATCCACTCGACGGGGTCAAGCCCTGGAAGGATACCAGCTACTTCCTGATGCGGGCCTGCATCGAGCGGGGGCACCAGGTCTTTCATCTCGACCAGACGGACCTGTTCCTGGTGCATGACGAGTTGTACGGCGATCTTGTGCGGCTGGATGTGCGCGGGGATGTGGACCGGCCCTTTACGGTGATCGGGCGCGAAACGGTTCCGCTCGAGTGGATGGACGTGGTGTGGATCCGCACCGACCCGCCTTTCGATCGACGGTATTTCTATGCCACGTTGCTGCTTGACTGCCTCCCGCCGACAACCCGGGTGGTGAACCGGCCGGAAGGCATCAGGAACTGCAACGAGAAGCTGGCTGCGCTGAAACTGCCGGATTTCACCCCGGACACGCTGGTCACGCATGATGCCGGGCGGATCGTGGAGAAGGCGCGCCAGCACGGCAGGGTCACGGTCAAGCCGGTCGACGGGTTCGGCGGCAAGGGCATCCTGTTCTTTTCCCCGGGGGACAACCCCGATGTCCTGAATGCGGCGACGGCGAACGGCCGGCGCTGGGTGATCGTGCAGCAATACCTTGATGCGGCACGCGACGGGGACAAGCGGATCCTGCTGCTTGAAGGGGAGCCGCTCGGCGCCATCCTGCGGGTTCATGCCAAGGGCATCGAACTCAACAACATGGATGCCGGCGGCACGCCCAATCCTGCGGTCCTGGATGAAGTGGACCTGAATATCTGCCGGGCCATACGCCCGCTGCTGGTGGAGCAGGGCGTGTTCTTCGCCGGGATCGACATCATCGGCGGGATGCTGATCGAGGTCAACGTCACGAGCCCGACAGGGCTTCAGGAAATGACCCGGTTCGACAATGTTGACTATCACCACCAGATCGTGGAGGCTCTCGAAGCATGACCGAAGACATCATGGCGGTCCTGGATGAATGTCGTGCGGTGCTGGAGTCGTTCGCCTCCTCGCCACGCAAGATTGCCGCTGTCAAGTCTGCGGCCGGTCTGATGGTCGAATCCCTCAAGGGCGGTCATACCGTGTTCAGTTGCGGGAACGGCGGCTCGATGAGTGATGCCATGCATTTTGCCGAGGAACTGACCGGTCGCTTCAGGGATGACCGGCCGGGGCTGGCCGCGATCGCGATCAGCGACCCGGGACATATCAGTTGCGTGGCCAACGACTACGGCTACGAGTTCGTCTTTTCCCGGTACCTCGAGGCGAATGGTCGCGAGGGGGATGTCCTGCTCGCGATCAGCACGAGCGGCGGGAGCCGCAACGTGATCAACGCGGCCCGCGCGGCCCGGGAAAACGGCATCAGGGTAATCAGCCTGACCGGCCGGGAAGGATCGGAATTGTCCAGGCTCGCCGATGTGGATGTCTGTACCGTGGATACACCGTATGCGGACAGGGTTCAGGAGATGCATATCAAGATCATACATATCCTGATCGGGCTGATCGAGCACGCCGTCTTCGGGCACCAGGCGGGCTGATTCTGCGGATTCTACCGGGTCGGGCCTGTTTCCTGATCGGTTCCTTTTTCGGATCCGGAGAAATGCCTGACACCCTGTTCCGTCTTGACAATGATGCGCGAAACTACGGCAGATCCTGCTGCTCGAGGAACTTCCGGACTATCCGTGCGCACTCGCCGGGTTGCTCGATCTGAAGGAAATGGGTTGTCTCGGGAATGAATTCATAATCCACGGACGACAGGGAGCGGAGATCGAATGAAGGGAGGAATGAAAACGGCAGGGTGGGATCCGATCCAATCACCTTGGTCGGAATGGGCAGGTCGCCGATATCGGCCAGGGACGCATAGCTCGTGATGTACTCGAGAACCTGCGCCTCGAACTCGCGCGGGCATCTCGGTTCATATCCCGTTTCGTCCGGGCTCCTGCACAGCAGAGTGTGAGCCATCAGTTCCAGGGCGCCCGGAACGAGCCGGGAAAACCCGGGTGCGGAATAGAGCAGTTCGCAGAATTCCTCTTCGTCCGCGAACCGGCAGGTACGGCGGCGTATGAACTCGCAGACCCGCTGCATCGACGCATCGAACTCCTCGTCGCTGGCATTGCCCTTGCGAAAGGGCGGGTCGAACAGGACAAGCCCGGTGCAGTTGTCGCCGAGAGACGGAGAGAATCGGGTTGTGCACATGGTGAACGACAGCAGGGCGGTCACTGCGGACAACGAGTGGAAGATCCCGACGCAGGACTTGCGGCCGAACAGCCCGTCAAGGGATTTGAAGATGCGTTCCTGATCAAGGATGAACGTCGGGATGTTGTGTTCGTCCCGGCGCCCGACGGTGTTCCATCCATGATTCCGGATATCGTAGAGAATCAGCTCGAAATCATCCGTCAGCAGGGACCAGAACGGCCAGTACATGTCGATGGCATGTCCGTTTCCATGACTGAGGACGAGGCGCGGGCCCGCAGGGTTGCCATGTTGCCTGACGGTGGTTGTCGTATCCGGGTCAAGACATATTTCGCAGCACTGGAGCGGGGTGGGCGGCTGACGGATGATTTCGGTTGGCATGTCGGGGAAAACCGATGTGCAATTCAGGGGTGCGAATCCCGATTTTCGCATGAATGGTCCCGGACCGGTTCGGCATCAGCGGCCCGTAGCGACCCATCGATAATGGCGCGTGGACATGCAGATGTTTTCATGGAGAAGATCCTGTTGTCGTGCATGGGATGCAACCGGATGGGGTCCGGCTATCCGGCGGGCACCCGGTTTCCAGGTGTTCGAGAGTGTTCCGGACGATGGTCAGACCCTGAAATATCCCCGTGCCAGGACATTGCACATCACTGAACCAAATACACGGGCGTCTTGTGTGCGGTGGATTTCGACCATGTGGCGGCTGCAACGCGATGTCGATGTAATGCGGCAGAAGGCCTCATGGTTTTCCTTTTATCAGTACTCGTTGCGACAGTACTGTATTGAGAACAGCAATTCAAGAACGGCTTGTTGGGAATCCGGGCATCTTGCTGCCCGGTGAAGCGGCTCGCTGTTGACAACGCTCCTGAAAAGACCTGTAGCGCAAGTCCTCCCAGATGGGGAAAACCGATCTTCATTTCAGTATGCACCTGCATGAGTGCTGGATATCTCGGCGCTGGTTTCATCATGTGTGTACAGGATCCGTTCATTGTGGGCGGCGCTGATTTTGCTGTGTCTCAAGGGGATCAGCAGCGTTGCGAAGGATACGGAATTCTGAAAAGGTTTCTGGAGGACATGGATTTTCAGCAGGCAGTACAGCTGCAATGCTCTGGAGGAATCGCGAACAGCTATTCCACGAAAAGTCGTTGCTGATTCTTCGGGAAAATTGATGTGGCACGGCAACATGATCACCTCCCGGATGTCGGGACAAGAGGGCCTGCGTGGAAGACAGGAGCAAGTGGTGTGCTGAACCACATCGATATCGGCTTCAGGCACGTTGCAGTCATACCGCTTGCCACTGATCGAGCAGATCTTTGACATCATTCCGAAACCTGTGCATGGGCTTGTTCCATGAGCTGTTCACGCTCCCGTTCGGATTCATTCCCTTTGACAACCTGATCAATGACATGACCTGCTGCAGCCAAGATCATTTTGCCTGAGTGACTGACCGGTGATTTGAGTGCAGACACGAATTGTCTTCATCCTTTCGGCCCGACTTCCCCGGCAGGACATTGGGCAGATACGGGCAAGGAGTCATGCCAGCAGGTACAGGGATCGGGAAGAGCCGATCCACCTTGTGGGCGTAGCGTTCGGTGCAGGAGACCGGAATGTGGCGGAAGTGAAGATGGTGATGGCCTGAATGCTCGGTCTCGGGGCATGATCATCGCTGCCGGAAATCCGTCCTCGGTGCCGTGACTTTCAGGGTCTGACGTCTGTCTTTGCGAGCAAATGTCCATGCCTGGCGGCGGAGGCCCGCCTGCCCATGAAGTCCGCACGATCCGTCGTGCGAGCGCACTGGTCGTCATGCCTCGGTGACCATGTCGCCATACTGTTTCAGGATTGCCTTCGCCCGTACCCGGCAACGCTTGACGCAGGTATGCATTCAGTTGTCGTGGCAGTACTCCCTCGTGAGCCGCTCCCAGTTCAAGGCCCTATCTCGATCTGGCACTGGGAGACCTTCCGATTCGCCCGCCAGCGCCAGCAGAAGTTTCCTGTCTTCGTTGTCACCCGGCCGTTGATGATGCTGACATGCGTCCGGGCAGGACGGACGGTGCAGCGCCTCACCCGGGCACCGCAATTACCAGCGCACCCGAAGTTCGAACCCGACGAGATACTCCCCCGCAGTCGTGTCGCTCTCCCGTCTTGTCGCCTTTACGCCAAGCGAGAGATCGGGCGCATTGTCGTCGGGCTCCGGCGTCAGTCGCCAGCCGAGCGTGTAGTCGTGCGTTCCAGCATTGACCCCCAGTCCGACATGAGGGGCGCCGGTGAAGTGCCCCGAGAAGGCCGGGAAGCCCCAGGCCGCTTCGACCTGCCAATGACTTCCGGCCTGATCGTTGTCGATGCGATCCGCCAGTGGGTCGGTCGCGAACAGCGTGTCGAGTCCATCCTTGGCCTGCCCACCCCGGCCCTGGTGCAGAGCCAGTGACAGCCCACGCTCGGTACCCGGGTCCGGATCGAAGGCAAGCGAGGCTGCGAAGCCCCGATCCTCAAGGTCGTCGTTATCGTGCACGATCAGCGTCCGATTCGAAAGATGTAGCGAGAGCCCGATTGTCGGATCAGTCCAGGCGATCCCACCGCCAAGCTCTACACCGAAGCCGGTCTCTGCGTCGCCGCCGTCATGGCGGGCGCCCAACTCCAGCTTCGGCGTGACATGACTACCCTTGTCGAGGGCGATACGGTAGCTACCTTCGAGGCCCGCCCTCAACCGGGTCACGTCGGAATCCGACGCCGCCAGTTCGTGCGTCTTCTCCGATGAGGTGCGTGCCCACAGTGCATCCGTGGTCCACTCCATCGCCGGTCCGTGCCCCTCCTTCGACGGAACAATCATGTCTCCGCGCACGCCAGCCGCGGCCATCGTCCAGATGAGGTCCGACTTGAGCGATCCGCTCGTCTCCGGCTTCAGCGTCACCTCGCCAGTGCCGTAGCCAGCCGCGCCCCAGAACCGGATGCGTTCGGATATCTGGATGGCCGCGTAGGGAACCGCCGCCGTCAGTGACGCATCCACATCGCCGCCGCCTTCCCGCACGATCCTGGCGCACAGGACGCTACGCATCTCCGCATCCAGGCCCTGCGGGCAACGCGCGGATCCAGTTCCGGTTCAACGCTGCGGCAAAAGAGGCGGAAAGGACTGGGCGTGATCGAAGCCTGGTGAGTTATATCCGAGGTGCCTGGGCGGAACAGAAAGATGATGCATCAGGAGAAATCGGCACTCGCTACTTGCGCCCTGGGACCACTTGGTCGGCCTTGGCGCTCACCTACCGGGGCACATGGGATCGTCGGCATGTGGTGCTGGTGCAGGTCTTCTGGCTGCGTGGAAGTGCCAATGGACCGGGTGATGTCAATCGTCACTTCATGATCTTCGAGCGTCCGTTTGAGCTTCACGAACTGGAGGTGTTTGGACAGTCCAACCTCGATGTGCGCAAGCTCAAGCAGGAGTTCCCGGATGTGTTCATCCGCCGCGAGTTCAGACCTTACTCGGAACGATTTTCCCGACTGCTCGGCATCGAGAACGAGATGGCATTGCGTCTGCTGCACAAGACTCAATCGGCCAAGAACCTCGGCGACCTCAATACCTTCCTGCGGGACTTCATGCTGGACAAACCGGCGACCTTCGAGGTGGCTGATCGACTGGTCAGCGAGTTCGGCGACCTCAACGCGGCACACCAGGCAGTGATTACCGCGCGCTGGCAAGTGGAGACTCTGGTTCCGGCGCGAGAGAAGCATCAGCATAGGGAGTCGCTGCTGAATGAAAGCAGCGGTCTCAGCGAACTTCTGGACGGCATTGATAGTTACGGTGGACGTCGACGTATCGGCCTGCTGAAAGAGCAGGTCGAGCGCTTAAATATCCAGGCTGACGGGTTGAAAGGCGAGATCAGCCGGAAACAGGCTGTGCTCAACCAGCACAACGGTCTTTTGCGTGAATTGGAGCGTTGGCACAGGGAGGTTGGCGGTGACCGGGTGGAAACCTGGCAAGCGGAAAAGTCTGTGCTTGAGCAGCAACGCGAGCAGTGCCTGAGAAAGCAGGGACAGGCAAAGGACGCCTGTAGGCAACTCGACTGGGTCTTCCCCGATTCCCCCCGCCGGTTTGCCGAACTGGTTGGTGATGCGCGTCAGGAACTTGAGCAATGGGAGAGCGGCAATAGCGAGATTCGCGAAAAGCGGGATCAGCTGGTGATCCAGAAAAAGGATGCAGAGACGGCGTTTAGGCAAACTGCCGGAGAGGTGAAGGCTCTGGAACGGCAGCCCTCCAATATCCCCGCGCACATGCTGGATCTGCGTTATGAGATTGCCACGGCCATCGGCGCATCGGAGAGTGCGCTGCCCTTCATCGGAGAGCTCATCGAGGTGAAAACCGACGAGGCAGAATGGCAAGGGGCCATCGAACGGGTGCTGCATGGCTTTTCGCTCTCTCTGTTGGTTGATGAACGTCACTACTCTGCTCTTTCTAATCACATCAACAGTTGCCACCTGGGTCAGCGGCTGGTCTATTACCGCACTGGTCAGGTAGATCGCCAGCCGCCCAGACCGGCCGGCACCGATTCACTGATACTCAAGCTGAACCTCAAAGAGTGCAATCAATCCGAATGGTTGAGCGTGGAGCTGCGTCGACGATTCGACTACGCCTGTGTCGATTCCATTCAGTCCTTTCGGCGCGCAGACCGGGCTTTGACCCGCGAAGGGCAGGTCAAGCACAGCAAGACCCGACACGAGAAGGATGACCGCCGCGATGTCGGTGATCGCCGATCCTGGTTATTGGGGTTCAATAACCGCGAGAAGCTGGCGCTTTATCGCAGGCAGGCTCAGGAACTTGCGGGGAAAATCTCTGACCTGGATGAACGAATCAAGGTGCTCACCGATCAGGAGGGTGCCCGTGCCAAACGTGCCATCCACTGCCAGACTCTGGTGAATCTGCAGTGGCAGGAAGTGGACGTCGCTCCGTTGCTGACGGGCATCGATAAACTGGAGCGCTGGATTCGTGATGCCCTGGAGGGCAACACTGAACTGAAGGATGTGGCCGATCAGGTCGAGCGGCAGAAGAGGGCTGTTGAACAGGCGGATGAAGCGCTTCGTGATACAAGAGTTGAGTATCAGGACATGATTGGACGGGCAGCTGGATACAAGGATGAACTGGAGACGCTGCAGGATGATCCGGGCATTATGCCGTTGACGCCCTTGCAGCAGCAGGGGCTGGACGAGAGATTCGATGCGCTGCCGGATCCAGTGCGGCTGGATAATCTGGATAGCCTGATGCGATCCGTGGAGAGGTCGATCACTCAGAAGATCGGTGAGATCAACCGGTCGATGGGTGAATGCGAGCGCTTCATCGAGAAACACTTCGATGCCTTCATCCATGAGTGGCCGGCCGAGTCGGAGGGCCTCGATGCGACACTGGCCGCGGCGTCGGATTTTTTCGCCAAGCTGACCCGGTTGGAGACCGATGGTCTTCCGGCCCACGAGCAACGCTTCTTCGACTTGCTGGAGAGTCAGAGCCACCAGAACCTGGCTGCGCTTTCGACCTATCTGAGTGATGCGCGTAAAGAAATCCTAGAGCGCATGGATCTGGTCAACGACAGCCTCACCCGGGTGCCATTCAATCAGAGCATCAGCCAAGCCACCTTTTTGCAAATCGATCCCAGTGATCGGCAGCTGCCGGATGTCCGCGAATTCAAGCAGGAGATCCAGAAAGCGTTGAACCATGCTTGGAGCGAGGATCGGGAACTGGCGGAATCGCGCTTTCTGGCGTTGCGCCGTCTGGTGGAGCGTCTTTCCAGCCAGGAACCGGAGAACAGGCGCTGGCGACAGGCGGTGTTGGATGTCCGGCAGCACATGGAGTTTATCGGTAGGGAGACCGATGAGAGTGGCGCCGAGGTGGAAGTCTACCGCAGTGGTTCGGGCAAGTCGGGCGGCCAACGGCAGAAACTGGCCACGACCTGCCTGGCTGCCGCACTGCGCTACCAGTTGGGCGGCAATGAACATGATGTGCCCATGTATGCGCCGGTGGTACTCGACGAGGCCTTTGACAAGGCAGACAACGAGTTCACCACGCTGGCGATGAATATTTTCAAAAACTTCGGTTTTCAGATGATCGTCGCCACACCGCTGAAGTCGGTCATGACCCTGGAACCGTTTATTGGCGGCGCCTGCTTTATCGATATCAGGGACAGGTGTGTCTCCAGCGTCTTGATGATCGAATACGAATCGGAGCAGCAGCGACTGAAGCTATCCGCTCATGCTCATCAGGAGGCAAGCCTTGAAGTTTCCCGATGATGTGCAAAAGGAACTGAAGCGCCGCTTCAAAAACAAGCATCGAGAGTGGCTGGATGCAAGCGGCAACCCTGAACAGCCGGAAGGGGGTGCCGGGCCGCCGCTGGAGGTCACGCTGGGTGTCCCCACGGAAAACCAGGCGCTGAAGCAGGTTGAAGATGTTCGGGCCTGGGTGTCGGCCTGGCAAGCCTGGCATGGTGTCGGATCACTTTCCTGGAGCGATCGGCATTGGCGCAAGCTGGGAACACAGACTGTTCCCGAGAAACTGCTGCTGGCTGATCCCGGTGACGTTGCACAATGGATCGGAGAGGCAGAGCGATGGGGTCGGGCCCTGCAGCGATACAGGGATCTTGTCGGGTGTTGGCCCCAGTCTGCCGGCAAACTGCCTCGTTATTTTGCGATTCTCGCTGACTACAGCGAGGGGGATTATCGACGTCTGGTCGATATGGTTGCCTGGATCGAGAAGAATTCTGCTTCCAATCTTTATCCCAGACAGCTGCCTGTCAGTGGCCTGGACAGCAAGTGGCTTGAAAAACGTAAAGGGATCCTGGCTGATTTCGTTGATAGTGTGCGAGGCGAACCATCCAGCCAGGGTGACTTCTTTCAACGCTGCGGGCTCAAGATGCCACCGCAACTCATCCGTCTGCGAATACTGGACAACGTTTTGAGACAACGGGTTGGCGGACTGGGCGACATATCAGTACCCTGGGAACAACTGGCCGATCTTGATCTCCCCGTTAGCAATGTCTTCATCGTCGAGAACCTGCAGACCGGTCTCGCCTTTGATGATCTGCCTGGATCGATCGTCATCATGCAACTGGGTTATGGTGTCGACGTGCTGGGCCGTCTGCCCTGGGTCGCTAGGGCCCATTGTATCTACTGGGGGGATCTGGATACGCATGGCTTTGCGATTCTCAATCGCGCCAGAAGCTATCTTCCCGAACTGAAATCCGTATTAATCTGAACTTCATTTCCGGGATAAAGGAAGATATGGTTTGATATCAGGCAGATAAGTTGTAATTCAGGGGATTCTGCCTGTCATCTACATGGCAACATTCTCGAGTGGGTCGATCTCCAGGAGTTCGAATGTCTTTT
>JAJDVC010000077.1 GCA_022826305.1 Gammaproteobacteria bacterium
CTCGAAGACATGACCGAAGCACTGGTTGACGAGGACAAGGGGCTGCTGGACAGGTTCTCCCCGATCGCCGCATCGCTTGATCTCGGGATCGTCAGACTCAGCACCGAAGTCGCCGTTGCTCGAAGGTCATCCTTCTTCAGGAAGATTCTCGGAAGCCTGTGTTCCAGATTTCCTGTTGTCCTGATCGTCGATGAGGCGCACAATCTGGACCCGGGCATTGCCCGCGCCCTCCTGAAGGCCAGTCAGTCGGTGCGGGCGAACCCCGATACGCCATTCTTCCTCGTGCTTGCGGGTACGCCCGGTCTTGTGCCGTTGCTTCAGCAGGCATCCGCGAGCTTCTGGGAAAGGAGGGATGTCGTCGAACTGGGCCGCCTGTCTCCGGAGGATGCTGCGGATGCCCTGGCACTGCCCCTTGCCGACGCCGGCATCTCCATTGACAGGGAAGTCGCTTCCGAGGTTGCCGACCGGGCACACTGCTATCCGTATTTCATCCAGGTGTGGGGCGACGAGATAGCTTCCTGTCTGCACGACAGCAAGGAAAGCGTTGTTTCCGCCGACACCGTTGCAAAGGTCGAAAGCAATGTAAATGACAATATTAAAAGCGTATACAGGGCGCGGCTGAAGGAACTTGGCAAAATGGGTCTGCTTGATATTTCCGTACAGGTTGCCAGGTATTTTCTGGAAACCGGCAAGGACAGGGTATCGTACATCGGCATGAGAAATATCATTCGTCAGGCCCATGTGGATTTAGGCATGGATGCCAAGGACTCTTCTGTTACGGAGACCGAAATCCAACTTGGCTCTATTGGTTTCATATGGGACTTCAGTCCGAAGGGTTCCATGTCCACCTACTACGAACCGGGCATTCCCAGCCTGATGAATCATGTCGTGAATGAATCCCTGAAAGCGGATGTGGGTGAGAATCTCACAAAAGAACCATCGGCCAAGTCCCAAATCTTCAAAAGCAGACTGTGAACAGGGACCTGCCTGTCAACACCGGTCTGGACATGCAGGGCCTGCAGCCTGGTCCCCGTGCTAACACCGCCGTGTCCGTCATTCAAGACAGTGCGCTGCTCCCGCAAGGCCAATTTCAGGGATTCTGGGGTAAGGGTCAACCCGAGATCGTGCGTTACCCCGAACATTGCACGAGCACCGAGAAGCAGGTGAGGTTCACGATATCAGGAGACGGTGAGGTCGGTATCGGCGACAGGCAACGGTTTTGCCCGGTATTTCTTGCGGTGAAAGCCGCTGCAGGGGGCTCAGGAGCTTTCGCCCTGGCGGGGTGTCATGCGCGTTGCCGGGAGAGAGTGTGAAGGCCACTGCCGTTCGAGCATCCGCGGCAACCAGATGAAGCCTGGTATTCCAGCCGCCTCGGAACTTGCCGATAGCTTGCGGGCCGTTTTTTTTCGACCCCCGTGCCATCGGGGTGAACCTTGATGCTGGTGCTGTCGAGACCCCAGGCCTCGATCCAGTTGCAGGCCACCTCGTCAGGTCAACCCGTCCCGCCGCCCGGCCGGTCGCAGGGGAGCGCATGAACGGCACTTCGGTTGCCAGGTACACTTCCGGGAACCCGACTATTTCGGCCAGCCAGTTCGGCAGTAGATCGCCCCCATCGAACCGGTTCGGGCAAGTGATAACCGGCGGTTCCGATCCGACGCGGATCGAACAGACGCCTCCCGCCTTGCTGCACGGCGGTCTGGATCGCTGGAACGGACAAGACGGCGGGCGCGTCTCTTTCAGCGCGGCGCGTGCCATGCGCTTGCGTTCGTCTACTGACATTCGCAGGAACGGAACACCGAACCACTCGGCAATGCCGAATTTCGCCATCAGGCAAACAGCGGATCGGACGTGATGAC
Organism: Gammaproteobacteria bacterium; assembly: GCA_022826305.1. Lineage (GTDB taxonomy): Bacteria > Pseudomonadota > Gammaproteobacteria > Arenicellales > Poriferihabitantaceae > Poriferihabitans. The sequence goes on from JAJDVC010000077.1 coordinate 1,857, forward strand.
GATCTCACGCATTTGATTGTGGTGGCCGTTCTTCATGAACAAGATGACCGCATTGAAATCGTGCTGTTTGATCAGATCTACGATTTCCGGCGCGGCGTCATACGTCATCAGGAAATTGGCGTTGTAATCGGCCAGCATGGCGAACAGGGCCACGTGGTCGATGTTGGAATGATCGTACAGGCGCGATCCCGCCCGCTTGCCTCCCTTGGCCGTGTACGGCGGGTCGAGGAATACGGCGGCCCTGTCGCCCCATCCTTGCAGGAGCACGGGCAGCACCTTGAGGCCGTCGCTTTCAAGGAATATCAGCTTGTTTGAGTGTTCCTGTATGGCGGCGAGACGGCTCGCCAGTGTCTCGGGATACCGCCGGGACAGAAGGCCGCGCCCGCCCTCGCCATTGTGCGTGAACGACGCGCCGGGGGCGAGTATCCCGTTCCGCCGGGTCCGGTTCAGGACCAACGTGCGGAAGCCATGTTCGAGCACAGACGAAGGCGCGTCCTGTTCGAGCTCCCGCAACCGCTCTATCGCCGGTTCGAATGCGGTAATGAGTTCTTGCAGGGTATCGCCGCTTTCCAAGGCGGAACGCCAGAACGCAGCCACGTCGCGGTCTATCTCGACCATGACCGCAGACGTTACCAGTTCCTCCATGACGGCGGTCAGCGACACAATTGCGCCGCCGACAAACGGCTGATCAGGATATCCGGCTTCGTTTCCTCAAGCCAATGCCGTATGTGCGGCACCAGCCATGTCTTGCCGCCGGGGTAGCGCAGGGGACTGCGCTGCGGGACCGTCGCGACGTTGACGACCGGGATGCTGGACGCGGGGAATTGCGCCGCCACCGCCACCCGCCACGGTCACGCCACCAGATCCCGGTAGCGCAACCGCTTCGCGCACTGTTTCTCGCGGCAGCGGTATTTCATCGTCTTGTGCGCGCATCCCGTCTGGACGTTAAGGACTAGCGGGCTTAAGCCGCCAGTGCGTAGTTGTTGTCGTTGGCAACTATTGTTGTGTAGCTGGATTTACGAGGAACTCTACACCTCGACATGCTCCAATGGTTTCGTGATCGACGTCGAAGCCAATCACCCCCGGAACAAATATTATAGCAGATTATGGTCAGAGAATCGGTTGATAACATCCCATTAGTGAATTGTACGTTTCCCTGATCAGGTTGTTAACAGATCATTGTTTTCGTATATTCCCCTTGCAGCTTCCGGAGACATGAGCATGATCAGATTCACAGAAGATTTCCTCACCCGCCATGCAATCAGGCACTGGTCCGAACATCGGCCGCAGATGGTCGCCAGAATGACCAGGGAGGGCGTTCTCGGAGAACGGGCCAGAACTGCCGCCCAGCGCACCCTCGAAGACATGAAGGCTCTGACTGATCAGGGCATGTCGGAACAGGTGGCCTGGGACGAAACCTGCCAGACCTGGATTTGCCTTGAACAGGAAAAATCAGACAAGGACATTGACAGCCTTGTCGAACCGATCAATCAGTAGGCGCGATCAGCCTTCCGCTTCATACTGAAGGGGGGCGGTCCACCGCCTTTTTTTGTTTCCCTGTCTCCGTAGTTGAAGTACGGCATATCAATATGAATGCACAAACAGACTTGTTCGGTTTCGATCAGGACTTGGTTAAAAAATCGAAGGTCAAGGAGCCGATTCACCAGAATGACGGACAGGACGATACCCGGTTCGACGGGATCGAGTTGACCTATGGGGGCAGGAAGGCCCGCTTCCGCAGCAACAATGATCACGCTGCGCAAACACCAGCCCATCCACCGCCGGACAGTAATGCCGGATCTCGTCCTCCAGCCCCCCCGCCTGTGCCGACAGCGGCAAGGCTTCCGCATCCAGATTGACGAACACCAGACCGCACAGCAACTCCACGCGCACCGGCTGCAGTGAATACCCGCACCGCTCGAAGCCCGCCACCCGGTCGCCATTGCGCGCCACCTTCAGCAACCCGTCATGGCTGAACGACCACGCATGGTAC
>JAJDVC010000093.1 GCA_022826305.1 Gammaproteobacteria bacterium
ATGAAACAGATTGGCCAGATCAATCAGATAATAGGCGACCAGATGCGGTTCACAGGAGCTTGCAGCCAGTTCGACAACTTCCGGAAACCGGGAAAGCGTTTTCAACAGCTCGATTTCCTGGGGGGCGCCAAGCAACCGATAGTCCGGAGTTGATTCTCCGGGCGGGGCGAAACCGTTCTCACGGCCTTGCCTGAATACACTGCATATTCTTGCATGTGCATACTGTACGTAGTATACCGGGTTTTCAGACCGACGCGATTTTGCCAGATCAAGATCAAAATCCATATGCTGATCCGGTTTTCTGAGCACATAGAAAAATCTTGCCGCATCGTTTCCCACCTCCTGACGCAAGGCCCTCAACGTAACGAATTCACCTTCGCGTGTGGACATGGAGACCCGCTGCGCTCCACGGTATAGGCTGGCGAACTGAACCAGCAGGAATTGCAGGCGATCCGGATCGTTGCCAAGTGCCTCAAACGAAGCCTGTATGCGCTTGATATACCCGTGGTGGTCAGAACCGAATATGTTGATGATCCGGTCATAACCCCTCTCGGCCTTGTTGAAATGATATGCTATGTCTGATGCAAAATAGGTCTTGACTCCGTTGGACCGGACAACCACCCGATCCTTTTCATCTCCAAAGTCGGTAGAGCGGAACCATTTCGCTTCCTGTTTTTCATACAGGTATCCATTCGTCTCGAGTGCCCGTATGGATCGGTCAATATCCTGACCGGTTTCCAGACTCCGCTCGGAAAACCACTCATCGAAGACAACTCCGAATTCTTCCAGATCCTGACGGATATCCCCGACCATTGCTTCACAGGCCGTGCTGAACAGCATCTTGTAGTCATCATCTCCGAGCAGACCGATGCACCGGTGCATGAGTTCGTCCATGGCATTCTCACGATCCTCCGGAAGCGCATCGTAAAGACCTCCGACCTTCCGTGAGAAACGATCGGAGTGCTCATCACGCAACCTCGCGGCTACATCCCTGACATAATCACCCCGATAGGCCCCTGGCGGAAAGGTCACATCATCACCTTCTGCCTGGAGATAGCGAATCCACACGCTAAGCGCCAATATGTCCATCTGCCGGCCGGCATCATTGATGTAGTACTCCTTGTGGACCGTATGGCCAGCGGCGCTCAGCACCCGGGACAGGGCATCTCCGTAGGCTGCACCGCGACCATGACCGACATGCAACGGGCCAGTCGGATTGGAGGAAACGAACTCCAGCATCACCGAACACCCTTTCTCATGCGCGGATGCTCCGTACCTCCTTCCCCGCCTCCTGATGACCTCAATCAGGTCAAGGTACGCACTTTTGGCCAGGTGAAAATTGATGAAACCCGGTCCGGCGACCTCCATTTTCTCAACGAGTTCGCTGCATGGCATCCGCTCAACGAGTTTCGCTGCCAGTTCCGAAGGGCTGCAGCGGGCGGCCCTTGACAGTCTGAGCGCCAGATTCGTGGCGAAATCACCGTGCTCAGGATCACGTGTCCGATCGACCGTGATCAGGTCGGCGTCAAACCCCTCCAGCTGACCGCTTCTTACCAAAGCATCTGCTGCCTGTCTGACAAGGTCAAGCACGCTGGCCTTGATCTGGCACATCGTCCAAATTCAGTCCGGAAGTCAAAATGGAAGATGGATTGTACCCGAATTATGACGGAAACCGTGAAGCATGCCAGGCATCCCGGAATGTGCCGTAGCATCTGGATTCCGACAACGGATTCCCGAAATCCCGGGATTCAATCGGCTGGACCGAAGCGTAACCGGCAGCCTTGCCCCGGAAAAGAGAAATCCGCGCATGATGTTTCAGGATCATGCGCCTTTGCCGCATCTCGACGTCTGGAAAATGTTGCCGCCAGCCTGCATGGCAGGTCCGAACATGAGATGAAGATTACCTGCTGGAATACTTGCGGCTACCTGACTTCAGGCACCGATACCCGCACGAACCTTCCGGCGGTGAACTGCAACGGGTCGCACTGGCGAGGGCGCTCGCTTCCCACCCCAGGCTGCTGCTCATGGATGAGCCCTTTTCCAATCTGGAATCCTGAGCTGCGAGAACTTCTCGAACAGGAAATACCGACCCTGGCGCCCTCTGACCACAACCACGGGATATGGGAATAATCCCGGGATAAAACTGGAAATCGGTCGGACGGTCTGTCTCGACCCGGAAACCGATACCATGCATCACCTGAACCATGCCCTTAAATGGCAGGTCGGACAAGCAGGCCGACTCCTTTCGTAGCGGACAAAAAAAAGCGCCTCCAGTGAGGCGCTTCAAGGTCAGGAGTTCAGAATTGATCAGGCAAACCACCAACGTTCAACAAGGCGAGCGTTGTCCATCGCCCAGACGTTGCCGATCGTACCGCTGTTCATCAGCTTGGTTGATGAGGCATCCACCCAGTTGGCATAAACCGGTATGACCACGCCACCTTCCAGATTGAGAATCTCCTGCATGTCGTAGTAAATCTTCCGACGCTTTTCCGAATCCAGTTCGGCTCTGCCCTGGTACAGCAGTTCCTGGAACTTGGGATGATCCCACTGGGTATCATTCCATGGGACACCTGCTTCGTAGGTTGTTGAGAACATCCAGTCCTCAGTGGCACGCCCGGACCAGAAACACGCGCAGAAGGGCTTTTTCAGCCATACGTTCGACCAGTAACCATCTGCGGCTTCCTGAACAACGTTGACGTTAATGCCTGCTGGTTTGGCGGAAGCCTGAAACAGCAACGCCGCATCCACGGCACCGGGGAACGCCGCATCGGAGGCCGACAGATCGATATCCAGGGAAGATATCCCGGATTTCGCCAGCAGGCTCTTGGCCTTGTCAGGGTCATAGGTGGTCTGGGGCAGATCCGCTGCATAGTACTGGTTGGCGGGTCCGATCGGATGATCGTTGGCCACTGCTCCATGTCCCTGCAGAATCTTGTCCACCAGTTCCTGTCGCTTGAACGAGTGCTTGATGGCCTGTCGAACATTGATGTCATCATACGGCGGGGTCTTGCTCAGCATCGGGAAGGAGAAGTGCTGGTTACCCGTTACTTCGAATATCTCAACGGCCGGATTGGCCCGGATCAGGGGCTCCGTCTTGAAATCCACCCGGCTGACGGCGTCCACCTGCCCGGTCATCAGGGCATTCATGCGCGCCGAAGCATCGTTAATTGCAATGATTTCCACTTCGTCGAAATGGCCTGCAGCATCTCCCTTGTAGTGATCCGCACGACGTTTTCCGACAAACCGGACACCCGGATCGAAGCTCACTACCTGATACAGTCCGGTACCAATGCCCTGAGCAATGGCTTCGGCAGTCTGCCCGGCAGGATAGATCAGCAGATGGTAGTCCGAAAGCAGGAAAGGAAAGTCAGCATTGCCCTTGCCCAGCGTGAACTGGATCTCATGATCGGAAACCTTTTTCATATCGTTGATCGAGGCAACAATCGGCTTGGCTGCAGATTTGGCGCCTTCGGCAACATGAAGCTGCAGGGATTCGATGACATCATCAGCACCGAATGACTTGCCGTTGTGGAAGGTCACTCCCTGTCGCAGCTTGAAATTCCAGACCTTGGCATCTGCGCTTGCACTCCAGCTTTCCGCCAGCTCACCGACCAGGCTGCCGTCGGCAGTCACTTCGGTCATGCAGTCAAACACACAGCCATGACCAACCATCTGCATATACAGATCGGAATGCGTTCTTCCATCCCAACTGTCCGAGGTATTCGCTCCGGATGTGCCGATGCGCAGTCGTCCTCCCTTCTTTGCCATTGCATGCAAGGAAGGTAATACCGACATGGAAGCAGCAGCAGCACCTGCCTTCAATACATCACGTCTTGTTAATGTCATAAGTATTCTCCTACGGTTTGATAGAATTATCTTGAATCAGATGAATAGCCCGATAGCATAACAGCGCATTGTCTGACAATCAATCAAATCGGAATCAGCAGGCATTGTTGACACGCCCTGGTCCCCACCTGCACTGATCGACAGGAAATTCCGGCATCAGGCACAAGCCCCGGCACACCATGACCACTGCCCTGCAAGGTGTCGCTCATGGTCATGGATACCACCATTCGTCAGGCCCATATGGATCTTGACATGGATACCCGGGACTCTTCCATCACGGATGCCATGACCAGACCTGTCTCCACTGGTTTCATATGGCACTTCAGTCCGAGGGGTTCCATGTCCACCTGTTACGAACCGGGTATTCCCGGCCTGATGAATCATGTCGCAAATGAAGTCCTGCAAATGGATACAGGCAGGAATTTCACAAGACCATTCTCCAAACCCGCAGGCTTCAGAACAGAACTGTAAAACGGCCGACATGGCCAGAAGGAAAATCAATCAACCGGCAATCCGGCTATCGAGATTCCATCTTGTCGACCGCCGCATCGCCGATGTTGTCCACACCGCGCCTTTGCAAAAGGCCTGTCAGCCAGTCCGGATCCATTTCAGGTACCGAACTCAGCAGCAGGTCGGTATACGGATGATGGGGAGGCGTGAACATCACATCCTTGGGACCGGTTTCCACGACCTCGCCATTCTTCATTACCACGACCTCATCAGCAATCGATTTGACGGTTGCAAGGTCGTGCGTGATGAACATGTACGCAAGATCGAGAGAATCCTGAAGATTGGCCAGCAACTGCAATATCCCCTCGGCAACAAGCTGATCCAGAGCGGAAGTCACCTCGTCGCAAATGATGAATTTCGGCTCGGCAGCCAGTGCCCGGGCAATACCTATGCGCTGTTTCTGCCCTCCGGACAGTTCAGAAGGCAGACGGTCCATGAACTGTGCGGGATCGAGTTCAATCTGCTCAAGCAACTGCTCGACCCGTTCCTTGCGTTCGGCCCCCTTCATGCCGAGATAGAACTCCACGGGGCGACCGATGATCTCACCGATCCGCTTTCGCGGATTAAGCGCAGTATCCGCCATCTGATAGATCATCTGGGCTTGTCGCAACTGCTCCGTCGAACGCTGCCGGTAATCCGGCGGCAGCGCAACTCCATCAAACTCGATCGTACCCTCAACTGGTGGCAGCAGACCGGTTATGCATCGTGCCGCAGTAGATTTTCCAGAACCGGATTCACCGACTACGGCCACGGTCCGCCCCACGTGAATATCGAATGAGACCTCGTTCAGTACCCGTGTCTCGCCATAGGCGGCAGCGACACGCTTGACACTGACCACAGGTATGTCCTGGGGAGACGCGAGCGGCTTCTGCTCCCGCCTGAAACTGCGGACCGCCCACAGTGACTTCGTATAATCTTCCTGCGGGTCGGACAGCATGGAACGCGTATCGGATTCCTCGACCTGATCCCCCCTCAGCAAAACCTTGATCCTGTCGGCCATCTGGGCCACCACCGCAAGGTCATGAGTAATATAGATCGCGGCAGTATTGAACTGTTCGACGATATCCCTGATTGCGGCAAGCACCTCGATCTGCGTGGTCACGTCCAGTGCTGTTGTGGGTTCATCGAAAATGATCAGGTCCGGTCGACAGGACATGGCCATCGCCGTCATGGCGCGCTGCAACTGCCCGCCGGATACCTGATGAGGGTAACGAAAACCGATTTCCTCGGGATTGGGCAATCGCAATCGCCTGTACAATTCTATGGCGTCCGCCTGGGACTTCGTGCGATTCATTACACCATGTTCCACGGGCGCTTCGGTATGCTGGTTGATCAGCTTGTGTGCCGGATTGAAGCTTGCCGCTGCAGATTGGGCAACATAGGCTATACGCTTGCCGAGCAGTGAACGCCTGGTCACTGCGTCCGCCGCGATCAAGTCAATTCCGTCGAACTCGACGGTACCGCTGGCAATACGGCAACCGTCCCTGGCAAACCCCATGGCGGCCAGACCCAGGGTGGATTTTCCTGCGCCGGATTCTCCGATCAGGCCGAGCACCTCTCCCCTGTCAAGGTCAAGGTCGACATTCCTGACAATCTCAAGCCATATCTCATCGGCCCTGCCCTCGATATGGATGTTGCGGATCTTGACAAGTGGACCGGACTGGCTCATATCAGTTACTCCTTGAGACCCGATGAACGATGCAGCATCCAGTCAACCACGAAGTTGACAGCAACCGTCAGCAGGGCGATGGCTCCTGCAGCCATCAGCGGCAATGCGGCCGTCAACGGGCTGAACACGGCAAAATTAATGAACTGGGACAAATCCCGGACCATGGTTCCCCAGTCTGCCAGCGGGGGCTGGATACCGATACCGAGAAATGACAACGCGGCGATCGTGAGAAACACGAAACAGAAACGCAGTCCGAATTCAGCCAGTAACGGCGCATAGGCATTAGGAAGAATTTCGCGAAAAATCAGGTATGACAGTTTTTCTCCGCGCAACTTCGCCGCTTCAATGTAGTCCATGACCACGATGTTCAAGCCCACCGCCCGGGCAAGGCGGAAAACCCGGGTACTGTCCAGTACGGCAATGATCACGATCATGTAGACCGTGATCAGCCCCTTGTTGGAACCTGCCCATGCCGTGGCAATCGTCATCAGCAACAGGGCAAAGATCAGTTGCGGTATGGCCATCAGCGCGTCAATGGCACGAGAAGTGAACTGGTCGAACCAGCCTCCCAGGGTCGCAGCGAGGAACCCCAGCGTCGTGCCGATCAGGAAAGCGAGACAGGTGGTAAGAAACGCTATGCCGACCGTGTTCTGAGCGCCAAAGATCAATCTCGAAAGCAGATCCCGTCCCAACTGGTCGGTACCCAGCAGGAACCGCGGATCGCCGCCGGTTGCCGGATCGCCGCCCGGCAGCACGTTGATCTTCTCGAAGATCTCCTCCTGCCCGTAAGGCGCAATGGCCCCGGCGAAAACCGCCACCAGGGAGTAGATGATAATGATCAGCAATCCGAATGACGCAGTGGCCGGCATTTCCCGAAACAGTTTCCGGGACATCTGGGTTCCCACATTCCTGCCCAGCATCAGGAACAGCCACGCACTGATCGCAAACACAACAAAGCCCTGAACCGCCCAGACAAAGAAGGTAACCTTCTCAATGAAATAGAAATGGAAAACAAAATACAGGGAAACAATACCGAACATGAAGCCGATACCGACCATCAGCGGCATGTCACGGAAATAGATGTTGAGGCGCTCGCTGGGAAATCGGATTCTCTGACCGACCGCCCGGAAAACCCACCCAGCCACACAGATGCCGACAATCCAGAGAATCAGGGAAATAACAATATTCATGATGCTCCCTACTTTGGATGCCGCAGGCGGGGATTCGACAAAATAGAGAATATATCCGCCGTCAGATTAAGCAGGATGTATGCTGCCGCGAAGATAAGGCAACAGGCCTGGACCACCGGGATGTCCCGAATCTTCACGCTGTCCACGAATAGCTGCCCGATTCCGGGATACACGAATACCACTTCGACAACCACCACGCCCGTAACCAGATAGGCCAGGTTGAGGGCGATGACATTGATGATCGGCGCCAGGGCATTGGGCAGTGCATGCGTCACGATCACCCGTGTCGGATTGATGCCCTTCAGGCGCGCCATCTCGATGTATGGACTGGCCAGGAGATTGATGATCGCTGCCCGCGTCATGCGCATCATGTGCGCAGTAACGACCAGCGTGAGCGTAAGGGCCGGCAACATGGTCTTCAGCAGGCGCTCGCCGAACGACATGTCGGGGAAAATGCTTGACAGTGTCGGCAGCAGGGGATTGAGCACCCCCAGAAACAGGATCAGTATATAGGCAAGAAAAAACTCCGGCGAGGAAATGGAAGACAGGGTGGCCACGTTGATAAAGCGGTCGAAAACCGAATTCCGGTACAGCGCCGCAAGAATTCCCAGGATCAGCGAAAGCGGAACCGCAATTGCAGCGGATACAAAAGCCAGAAAGAGCGTGTTCTTGAAACGTGGCTCAAGCTGCGCCGCAACAGAACCTATCCCCCCCTTACTGGCGTCCGCACCGGCAAAGGCGGAAAAGTTCGCCTGCGCGAAACTGACACCGAAATCTCCCTGAAGCACCCCCCCAAGCCAATCCAGATAGCGTGTAACCGGATGCTTGTTCAGGCCCAGGTCCTCACGTATTGCCTGGACGGCTTCGGGAGTAGCGCTCTGACCCAGTATGGCCTGGGCGAAGTCCCCCGGCAGCATGTTCACAGACGCAAAGATCAGCACGGACACCACGAACAGTGTCACCAATCCCAGTCCCAGCCTGTGGAGGATAATAAGCCCTATGGCCTTCAATGGTAAATACTCCGGTGCAAGCGCTTCATCGGGGACATTATAACCAGTAGTAAAAAGTGGATACTACATGAAACAGCAGGGATTTTGAATCCCATGCGAAGCAAACACGTCGTCAAGGGTTTCCGGTACGCATGATTCCCCATTGATGCGGATGCACTGCTGCAACGGAAGGAGGGGGGTGAGATATCCCCTCCCGGTCCAGGGATCGCCCTCAGGAAACCGGGATTCAGCCTGACATCAGGCGGTTTGTCCCGGCTTTCCAGCCAGGTGTCCATGTGTTACCGTCTCATTCATGCGGCGGCTCCACCGGTAGCGCCCGCAGCCAGTCGCCGAAGGACGGGATCGGAATCCGGTAGTGGTCGGGGAGACCTTGCGTCGGCGCCAGCAGACCGGCGTGCAGGGCATTGGTGAGGAATTCGCTGAAATCACCTGAACAGTTCTCCGGCGCGGACCGCACGAGACCCCGGAGCGTCGCCCGGGACAGGATGCCGTCCGGACTGGACCCGGCCGCCAGCGCGATCCGCTTGTAGATTCCGGAATCCGCCGTGCCGGCCGCAAGCCGGCCGGCATAGTATTCCTGCTTGTATTCCTCTGCGGCGACCATGGCCTCATCCAGATGTCCCGAATCAATCCGCCCGCCGTTGGCACGGATGATCTCGCACGCCGCCACCGCAACGCTGTTGATGTGCTGCGGCCAGCCCTGG
>JAJDVC010000186.1 GCA_022826305.1 Gammaproteobacteria bacterium
TATCAGTGGAAAGTGAGAATGAGGTAATGGAGTCGGCAAACGCTGAAGAATCGACCTGGACACCCGCCGGTCACGGCAGGATTCAGGTCGGTTCAAGGGGAGACAGGGAAGTTGTTCTTTATCAATGCGATGAATGAGAGCATGAAAACGAAAATCTGGTCGGGCAAACCACTCCTGGCAACCCTGGCCGCTGTGCCCCTGAGCCTGATGCTGACCGCATGCGGTGGTGGTAGCAGTGTCATCAATCAAGAGGGGGATAGCGACATGAACCCGGATTCGGGCAAAAGTGCCGAACCGACACTTTATTTCTCAAACTCTCTAGGAACCTCCGGATTGGCCAATGACGGCACCTATCCCACGACGCAGACACGGATAGTATTTACGGATATTACTGGGACCGGGAAGAACGGTCCACTTGCTTCGGACTAGAACGACGTAACCCAACTGGCAATCAGCTACGGCGGTAACACAATCGAATTTACGGGCAACGAATGGAATCCCTCTATCGGCGTCTATATGGAACAGTCCGGCTCATTTACTGCCTATGGCTGGTGGGCCAGTGATGGCAATCATGTAGATGTGGCCGCTTTGTCCACTGAACGAAAAAGAGGGGACGGCGAAGTCCATGAAGCGATCAATGCCCGTATCCTCCACGGAACGACAACTCCGGTAGATTCCCGGCCGACGGGAACAGTCACCTATTCCAAGGAGTCTGGTTTCCGTGCCTCAGAGCGCAACTCATATACGACATGGGATGATTTCCTGGACGGTACGCCCTCAGACGGTCCAAACTATCGCGGAGATGTGAGCGTGTCGTTCGACTTTTCGGGTATGGACTTCGATGGCACGATCAGCAATATCACCGCAACCGGAAAATTTCGTGGCCAGGACAGCACACCAACGAACATCGGAAATATTACCTTCGGGTCTGACATTGCCAATGATGGCTTTTCCGCTGACGGTGCGGAGATCACATGGGTCGGCAGAGATAATTTCCAGGGCACTATACAGGGCAATTTCTTTGGCCCCAACGGAGAGGAAATCGGTGCGGTATTCCATGGCACGAACGGAGGAAATCAGCTTTATGGGCACCTGACTGCGGAAAAAGAGTAGGAAAACTGCCATCGCATGGGGTGTTGCGGCAGGGCCGCGTTTTCTCTGTAACTTCATGTAACCAATGAGGGATAAGACAAATGCAACCAAGAATCAGAATTCTGCTGACCACCAAGGGTCGCATGAATCTCGCATCACATTCATTGAGTGTCATCCGTTCTATACATTGTGGAGTAAAAACTATTGAACCATGGGGTATCCTTGGTACGGCAATACTTCTTGCTGTTACATTGGTTCAATTCAATACGGATAAAAAGGTCAGAGAAGCTATTATGATAGGGCTTGTCGCGGAAAGGCTGGAAGCGACGCGGTCGTTGCAATACGAAAAAGAGAGAATTGCAAGATTTGATACAGGTCACATTCGAATGCTGGAAATCATGGCTGGCTTAGGGCACTCACTATCCAATATGGACCTGAGTGAGTTACGTCTAAGAAGGATACAGTTGCCTGACGCGTCCATCAAGGAATCGGATCTGTCATGTTCAAATTTAAGTCATGCGAATCTTGTTGGAGCAGATTTAACTGATGCGGAATTGACCTCGGCAAAATTTCGAAGCGCGGAAATTGCCGGTGCTGAGTTCAGAGATGCTGATCTTGAATATACTCATTTTCATAAAACTGTAATTGAAGACGCTGATTTCACAGATGCGAAATTTGAAAATACTCAATTGGAGCACTTGGATTTAACAAAGGCTATCGGATTGACTGACAGCCAAATTAATGAATCATGCGGGCAGTACGTAGAATTTCCCGAACATATAAAGGCAAAATTAGAAGAATGTTCAGGCGAATGGAAAAATCAAGCCAAAGAAAAGTGTGAATTGAATCTTCCAAAATCATATGAGCGCCTGAAAGAAATTTCACAAGATGTATCAGAGATGCTTAGGAAAATTGATTGATAAAATCCTCATCTTACCTCTGATTGATAATCACCTGAATTAAGGGATAGGTGTACAGTCATACCTATGTCCAGGATTCTAGAAGAAGAATTTCAGGCTTTGCCACTCCTCCTCCCGACTGCGTCGTAACAGATAGGTCTTTGTAATATTGTGCTTCCTCGTGATCATGGGGATACATAGCATAATCCTTCGGTTCGACGATTGAAGCACGGTTGATCCCAATCCCCTGACAAACGCCCCGAGGGAGTTTTTCCCAACTGATTCCGGTATGGACGAACCGATGGGACCCCAACCCGAAAAAACAACAGCCGTCAGTTCCGAGCGGTTTGGAATGGAATGGACGGGACTGTCCGAAACGGCAGACTTCCCGGAGAAGGCCGTGATGAGAATCCTTGCGGCTGTTTTTCCTGGCATTTTTGCGTACTGTTCGCGTCCATCGCATACGCTTCGGCAGAGTCATGCGAATCCCCTGTCCTCGATGATCTGTGGTAGGATTGGTTCATGGTCGAACCCACCGATAACCTGATGCTGGAACACATGAAGGCGATTCGTGCGAGCCAGACGCGCACGGAGGAGGACATCCGCGATATCAAGTTGCGGCTGGCATCCCTGGAGCAAGGGCAGGCCGACGGTTACGGCACCCATACCCGGCAATAACTGGCCATTGACAGGTTGGGTGAAAGAATCATCCGCATCGAAAAGCGCTTGGGACTGACGGATCAGGTTTCCCGACCACCCTCGAGAGACGCGCGAATACCAGTCAAGCCGAATCTGGAGGGCGAAACATGGGCATGGTCGCAAGTCTGTCTTTCAGCAGGATTCCCTGTAATGTCCTGGCAGGAGTACTTCTGGTCATCGACCAGTTGTTCGATGATCAAGAGACGGATTGATATCATTCCGGCACCTGACGGAAAGCCGGGATTCGCGCGCCCCGGATTCCCGGAATCATAGTATACTGGTAATCCGGCCGGGGAAGTTTCCGGCCAAGCCGCGACCCTCCCGAAGACAGGGATCGCAGAAGTCGTTTGGTAATGGGGCCCCACTTTCCTCTCTCATGCATTTTTCGGACTAACTGCCAAAACAGGAAACCGAATCGTGCAGATCAAGACCGCGGAAGCACGCTCAGTCATTGACCGGACTCTGGGCAATCTCGTCTGGGGGTGGAAAAAGCTTTCCATGATCACGGATGACAAGATCCTGATCCTCCGACCCGATCTGCCGAAGGCGGACATAAAGCCCCTGTACAGACAGATGCAGAAATGCGTCGATGCCCGGGGCGGGGAGGTATCCGCCAGGACGCATGCGGCCGTCCTCGGCCAGGCCTATCTTGACCTGAACGACCAGGGACGACACCAGTTCATGAGGCTGATCGTCGACAGATTCGGGACGGACGAAGCTGCCCTGAGGGAGTCCATGACAGCCTATCTGGAGCAGGGAGACAGACGTGACCAGCGCATGCTTGACCGGGTAAGGGAACTCCTGACGCCCCCGTGGACGACACTCTTTACCCAGTTCAATGCGCTGCCAAGCGGCGTCAAGTTCCTTGTCGACATGCGCAGCGACCTGATCCGGTTTTCTCGGGAAGACGGGGAACTTGAAGTGCTTGACCGTGACCTGCAGCGCCTGCTCGTCTCCTGGTTCGACATCGGTTTTCTTGACCTGAGGCGCATTACATGGGACGAGCCCGCATCCCTGCTGGAAAAACTCATCGCCTACGAGGCGGTTCACGAGGTACAGTCCTGGGAGGACCTGAAGCATCGCCTCAATACCGACCGATGCTGCTATGCATTCTTTCATCCCAGAATGCCGGATGAGCCGCTGATCTTCGTTCAGGTTGCCCTGGTCAACGGAATCTCCGAGAGCATTCAGGATCTGCTGGACGACAAGGCGCCGGTCGAGGATCCGCATACCGTGGATACCGCGGTGTTTTATTCCATTACCAATGCACAGCATGGTCTGCGTGGCATCAGCCTGGGAGACTTCCTGATCAAGCGGGTAGCAAACGATCTGGAGCGGCAATACCCCAATCTCAAGAACTATGTCACCTTGTCACCGGCCCCGGGTTTCAGGGATTTCATTGAATGCGGGCTCGACCTGGACGAGCTACCGCCCTTGAGCCCCTCCGAGAAATCGGAAGTCGAAACACTCCTGGAAACCCGGGTGGTGGAGCAGCAGGAAATTCTGGAAACCTCGAAAACCGTCAAGCCGCTCCTGATGAGATTATGCGCGCACTACCTGGCCAGCGGAGGTAACGGTACGGGCCCGGCTGACCCCGTAGCCAACTTTCACCTGAGCAATGGCGCACGGATCGAGCAGATCAACTGGCTCGGTGACCAGTCCATCCGGGGAATGAACCGATCCTTCGGGCTGATGGTCAATTACCGTTACAGGCTCTCGGACATCGAGAAAAATCACGAGGCCTATGCGCTGGATGGCAGGATCACCTGCTCATCCAGGGTGAAGTCGCTGCTCAGGATGAACGGACAATCCTGAACGGCGACATTCCCGCAATAGCCTGACATGGCACGTCGTTCAGGGCTCCCGTCCTGCGTGAAGACTTCCCTGCCGTCCGGTCAGTCGAGCGGTTCGCGTTCAAGCCGGTTCCACTCCTCCAGGCTGGTTCCGAAGGGGATCATGACATGACGCTGGAATGCCGGTCGCTGGCACAATCCGTCGTAGTACCTTTCGACCTGCGGCAGGGAAGGCCGATCCAGCGGCATGGTGTAATACCGGTACAACATTGATCCGAAAGGCATGTCCCCCATGGACAATGCCTCGCCGGCGATAAAGGCCCTGTCTGCAAGATACGCCTCCAGTATCCTGAGCACCCTGGCTGTCGCCGCTTCCGCACGCCGGATCAGGGTCAGGTCCCGCTTGTCCTGTTCGACACGGACCTGCTGCCAGAAAATGGGGAAAAAGGCCGGGATCAGGGTAGACTTGCTCCAGTCCATCCACTGGTCGGCAAGCGCCCGACGCTCCAGGCACTCGGGATACAGTTCTTCACCGCCGTACCGGGCGCACAGGTAGCGCACGATCACATTGGATTCCCACAGCACCAGATCACCATCACGTATCGTCGGAACGAGGCCGTTCGGGTTCATCTTCAGGTAGTCTCCGGAATCGGTCTGGCCGAATGACCCGCCGACATCATGACGTACGTGGTCGAGATCGAGTTCGCCCACCGCCCACATGACCGATGCGACATTGCTTGAATTTCGCCTGCCCCAGATTTCCAGCATGGTGATGCTCCTCAACGTGTTTTCAGAACCTGTTGCAGATAATACACGAAGAGCGTCCGTATTAATGGTTTGAATACGGGACATTCCACATCGTCATTCGGGAATCCGGCATCATGGGGAGCAAACGTCAAATCCATTGCGTTTCGCGGCTATCGGCAAGCCGGCAGGGAATCCATGTTGAATATCAGGGCAATTGCTGATGAAATTGGCACCTGTCCGCACGGCAAGGGCTTCCGGCGCGCCGGAGCGGACGGTCCTGACATGAAGAGAGCAGTTGAGCATGGAAAAACCCTCGCCCCCGATTGAGCCCGTCAGCGGTACCGTAGTACCCCGTTATGCCGGACCCGCGACCTTCTGCCGCCTGCCGGAGTTGCGCGATGTGCAGTCATGCGACGTGGCGATCCTGGGCGTTCCTTTCGACGCCGGAACCAGTTACCGGCCAGGTGCCCGGTTCGGCCCCCAGTCCATACGACAGGCATCTCGGCACCTTCGGTACAACTTCCATCCCGATTACGCAACGGAACCCTTCAGGACCATACAGGTAGCCGATGCGGGAGATGTCGCCTGCAATCCCTACAGTATCGACGAGGCCGTCACCCAGATCGAAACCGCGTCCACGGCGCTGCTCGACCAGGCCGGAACCATCATTGCACTGGGCGGCGATCACACTATCGCGGTACCCCTGCTTCGCACGGCCTACAGAAAGATTTCGGGACCCGTCGCCCTGGTGCATTTCGATGCCCATCTGGATACGTGGGACACGTATTTCGGCGCTCCCTATACGCATGGCACTCCCTTTCGCCGCGCCTCCGAAGAGGGACTGTTCATGGACCAGGTATCCATGCATGTCGGCATACGTGGTCCGCTATACAGCCCGGACGACCTGAAGAACGACGCAGAACTCGGCTTTCGGGTCATACACTGCGACGAACTGGAAAAGGCAGGCCCGGAACATGTCAGCCGGCGAATTCTGGACCGGGTCGGGCAACATCCCGTCTACCTTTCAATCGACATCGATGTGCTGGACCCTGCCCACGCCCCGGGAACCGGAACGCCTGAAATAGCCGGCCTCACCAGCCGAGAACTGGTCAACATCCTGCGTGGACTCAAGGGAATGAACCTGATCGGTGGTGATGTCGTGGAAGTTTCCCCGGCTTACGACCATGCCGAAATCACCGCTCTCGCCGCAGCGACCATCGCCTACGAGATGATAAACCTCGTGGTCTGCCGGGAATCCTGACCGGCAGACATGAAACCCGATGTCCGGCCCGCCGAAACCCGGGACATACCTGCCGTAAACGGGATTGCCAACTGGTACATCGAGCACACTACCGCAAACTTCGACACCGAACCCTGGAGCCTGGACAGGCGCCATGAGTGGGCATCCGGTTTCAATCGCAAGGATACTCCCTATCACCTGCTGGTATGCGAGCACCAGGGCAGGATCACCGGCTTTTCCTGCAATACCCGGTTCCGACCCAAGAAGGCTTACGACAGTTCAACGGAAACCACCGTATACATCGCCAGAGATGCCGGAAAGAACGGCTACGGCACCCTGCTCTATGGCGCACTGCTGCAAGTGCTCAGGAACGAATCGCTTCATCGGGCCTATGCAATCATCACGCTGCCCAATCCGGGCTCCATCCGTCTGCATGAACGCTTCGGCTATGCGGCAGCAGGCCTGTTTGACGAAGCCGGCTGGAAATTCAATCGGTATCACAGTGTGGCGGTCTACCAGAAGTCGCTTGCCTGACCCCGACTCCTCCGGCGACCCGGGAGAGCGGGTCGGGGTATAATGCAGGCATTCCCGGACGACCCCGCACCACCCATGATCCGACAACACAACCGCAGGCCGGACGAAATGCGCCCGGTAAGTCTTGAGCGCCACTATACGCGGCATGCCGAGGGCTCGGTACTCGTCGCTTTCGGCGATACGAGAGTCTTGTGCAACGCCACGGTCGAGGACCGGGTGCCGGGATTCCTGTACAGGAAGAAGAGAGGATGGGTGACCGCCGAATACAGCATGCTGCCGCGCTCCACCGGTTCGCGGACAGCCCGTGAAGCGGTTCGTGGAAAGCAGTCGGGAAGAACACAGGAAATCCAGCGGCTGATCGCCCGATCGTTGCGTGCCGCAATTGATCCCGAGGCCCTGGGAGAGCGCACCATAACAGTCGACTGCGATGTCATACAGGCTGATGGCGGAACACGGACGGCCTCCATCACCGGTGGGTTCGTTGCGCTGGCCGATGCCGTGGGATGGATGCTGAAGCGGGGACGTATCACCTCGGATCCGCTGATCCGCTCCGTGGCGTCGGTATCCGTCGGCATCTGCGGGGGCACGGCGATTACGGATCTGGACTACAACGAGGACAGCCAGGCCGATGCGGACATGAACGTGGTAATGGATGATGCCGGAAACTTCATAGAAGTACAGGGTACTGCAGAACTGCAGCCCTTTTCCCGGGAATTGCTGGATGCAATGCTGCGGCAGGCCGAAACCGCCTGTTCGAACCTGTTCGAGATCCAGAGAGATGTGCTTTCTCCAGACTGAAGACGGCCACGGGCGCCTGCCTCCGGGACGACCATGAAAATCGTTCTGGCATCGGACAATACGGGGAAACTGCGGGAGTTTCGCGACCTGTTGCACGGCACTGCGATCTCCATCCATCCCCAGTCCATGTTTTCTCTCGAAAGCCCCCCGGAAACCGGTCGGACCTTCGACGAAAACGCGTTGATCAAGGCAAGGCATGCCAGCAGGCAGTCGGGGCTGCCTGCCATCGCGGATGATTCCGGGCTCGTGGTTGAATGCCTCGGCGGCGCGCCGGGCATCTTTTCCGCCCGCTATGCAGGCAAGGACGCAACCGATCTCGACAACATGCGGAAACTGCTCCATGCATTGAAGGATGTCGGCCGGTCGGCGCGCAACGCCTATTTCCACTGCTCCCTGGCGCTGATCGGGAATCCCGAGGATTGTGCGCCAGTCGTTTTCGACGGCAGGTGGCACGGGACGATCGCACAGGAACCCGCAGGAACCCTGGGATTCGGGTATGATCCGGTTTTCCTGGTACCCGGAATGAACTGTACTTCCGCCCAACTGGACGCCGGGGTAAAAAACCGGATCAGCCATCGCGCGATCGCCCTGAACAAGCTGACACGGTATCTGCTATCCCGGGTTTCCGACTGATCCCGGCAGACACGATGCGACTGGAAAGACTCATCACGTTCCATGGCAGGGAAGGACCCGTTCTGCTGATCGTGGCGGATGGCGTCGGCATTGCCCCTGCCGGTCCCGCCAACGCGCTTTCCCTTGCCAGGACCCCGATCATCGACAACCTGCTGTCTGGCCAGCACAGCATCTGTCTGCACGCCCATGGCACCTGGGTGGGACTGCCCACGGACAACGACATGGGAAACAGCGAAGTGGGGCATAATGCCCTGGGGAGCGGCCGCATCCACGATCAGGGCGCAACGCTGGTCAACCATTCGATCAAAACAGGGGAACTGTTCCAGGGTGAGCACTGGAACACGCTGGTTGCTCGCGGCAGGGAAGGCGGAACAATCCACTTCATCGGACTGCTGTCGGACGGTAATGTCCATGCACACATCGACCATCTGCTTGAGATGCTGGACCAGTGCCGTCGATCGGCAATCCGGTCGGTCCGCATCCATGCATTGCTGGACGGCCGGGATGTCGATCCGCGGTCCGCTCCCGGCTATCTCGATGCCCTGGAGGCCCGCCTGTCTCAAATCAACAGGGGCGGGGAATTCGACTACCGTGTCGCGAGCGGGGGCGGGAGAATGGTCATCACGATGGACCGCTACGAGGCGGACTGGGAAATGGTTGAGCGCGGATTCAACCTCCATGTGCACGGCAGGGTCGGCGAAACGGGGCGGGAAGTGTCCAGCGCTGTCGAGGAAGTCCGGCGCCAGTATCGAGAAGGCAATGTAACCGATCAGTATCTGGCACCGTTCGTCGTTACAGACGACCGGGGGCCGATCGGTATCATGAAAGACGGGGATGGAGTGGTGCTGTTCAATTTCCGCGGAGACCGCGCCATCGAAATTTCCCGGGCCCTGGAATCGGAAACATTTTCGGAATTCGACCGGGGCGCCCTTCCCGATATCCATTTCTGCGGCATGCTCCAGTATGATGGAGACCTCGAGATACCGCAAAACCACCTGGTCAGACCACCAGTCATGGAGCGGACCATGTCCGAATATCTTTGCGGTGAAAGGCTGCACAGTTTCGCAGTCAGCGAAACGCAGAAATTCGGCCACGTCACCTATTTCTGGAACGGCAACCGATCCGGCTATATTGACGAGGCGCTGGAAAAATACGTTGAAATCCCCTCCGACAACCGCCAGTGCGATCAGGTTCCGCACATGAAGGCGCGGGAAATCACCGATGCCGCGATCGAACTGCTGGATTGCGGACAGTACCGCTTCGGGCGAATCAATTTCGCCAATGGAGACATGGTCGGACACACCGGCAACATGGAGGCCACGGTGCAGGCGCTGGAATGCGTTGACGAGTGCATCGGACGGCTGCTTGAATGGATCAGGAACCGGAACGGAGTCCTGGTGTTCACTGCGGACCATGGCAATGCGGATGAAATGTTTGTCGAAAGGGAAGGTCGGCGGATTCCGAGGACATCCCATACCCTCAATCCCGTACCATTCGTGATTGCCGATGCCCATGAGGACATCCCGTATGTCGTCGACCCCGATGTCCAGGGCGGCCTGGCGAATGTGGCCGCTACCGTATTCAACCTGCTCGGCTACCGTGCGCCGGACGACTACGAGCCTTCCCTCATCACCTTCCCGCAGGAGCCCCGGAGACATGCCGTTTTCCGCGGCCGTGTCGTCAACCTTGGCATTGAAACCGCCGTTCTTCCGGACGGCGAGATGCAATCCGTCGAGGTATTACGCCATCCGGGCGGCGCGGTAATCGCGGCTATCGACGACGGGAAGATCTGCCTGATCCGGCAATATCGCCATGCTGCAGGAGGATGGATATGGGAGCTTCCGGCAGGCATATTCGAAGCCGGGGAAGATGCGGAATCAACCGCCCGGCGGGAACTGCTCGAGGAAACCGGGTGCATCGCCACGGACTGGAAATACCTTGGAAACCTGTTTACCTCGCCGGGGTTCACGGACGAAACCCTGTCCGTGTATCTGGCGACGGGTATCAGCGGCGGGCCGGCCAGCCCCGAGCCCCATGAACGCATCGAGATACATTGGACCGAGTGGAACCAGGTGGACCGAATGATCCGGAATGGTACGATACGCGACGCCAAGAGCATCGTTGCCCTGCACCTGCTCAACGATCACCGGGACCTGATCAGCTGACGAACGGAATCGGAATCTCCCTGTAGCTGGCCGGCAACATGAAGAACTCCAGCGGGTGCGCCTGTTCGCGAATCCTCTTCAGGCTGATCCGGAGCGTACCCGATCTCGTCAGAACCTGTACCGGAAGCCCTTCTGTATCAGGCTTGCGTATCTGCGGAACGGATATGCCGATCGCCTGAAAGATCACCGCGGCCTGCGTCAGCAGCCGATCACCGAAACGGTAAAACACCTCCAGCGTCTCGTAATTCCTCCCGAGCACGGCGAGACCCTCCCGGGTCGCCATGCACCATTCTGATTCGAGTGTCCGGCGGTCCATCTGCTGAAAGACGGAACAGTGAATCTCCCCGACATTGCGAACCTCCCCTGTTTCACGCATGTATCGGGTCTCGCCGACTGCATCCGGCCGTGCATCGGCCAGCCCCAGAACTTCCGTGATTGTCTCGATCCTGTCCAGTACGCCCCGGTCAAACCGGTAAATGGACTCGTGTCCATGGTCGATGAGAAACATGACCCCGAACCGGGCGTCAAACAGCAGATCCAGGTCCGGATCGCCACCCGCCTGCTTCAACTTGACACGTTCGTCCTGGACAATCACCGTCTGCAGTATCACGGTGTCCGGTTCATCGATCCGGAATACCGCGACCTGACCCGACTGATCCGCCGATACCACTGTGCCGGGCAAAAGGACCGACAGGCAGAGCAGGACCGAGCCGACAACTCCTGCAACCGGCTTCACGCCGGCTCGGACGCCGAGGAGGTCAGCGTGGAATCCTGAACGGAAGAACCTCGGAAAGCGGGGCTTCACGACGGACCGCGAACCGGAAGATCCGGGATCAGGAGAGTCGGGACTTGACCCGGGCGCTGACCCGGCCCATATCCGCACGACCCCCGGCATGCTCCTGAATATGCTTCATGACCTTTCCCATGTCCTGGACGGACCGGGCATCCAGGGATGTGATCGCCTGCTCCATCATTTCGGCTATCTCGGCATCCGACAGGGGCTCCGGCAGGTAGGATTCCAGTACGGCTATGCCGAACTGCTCCTTGTCGACCAGATCCGTGCGACCTCCCCGGGCAAACTGTTCTGCCGAGTCGGCAAACTGCTTGACCAGTTTCCGGACGATCTGGACCACCATGCCGTCGTCGAGGTCAAGCCTTTCATCGATCTCCCTGCGCTGGATGGCGGCCCGTAGTAGCCGTATCGTCTCCAGTCTGGATGTGTCCTTCTCACGCATTGCCGCCTTCATGTCGGCAACGATCCGTTCCTTGAGGGTCACGGGAACGGGCGGGTTCTCAGTAAAACCGGCGCTGCCTTGCGCGCTGGCGGGAAACGCGCTTCATCTCGCGGCGAACCGCTGCATCATTATCGCGCTTGCGTATGGTGGTGGGCTTTTCGTAACACTGTCGACGGCGCGATTCCGTGAACACGCCGGCACGTTCGCACGCCCGGCGAAACTTGCGCAGGATCACGTCAAAGGGTTCGTTCTGTCTGACTTGTACTGACGGCATGGGTTCCTCTGCTAATCAGGAAGGGACGCGAATTGTACTGTATTTTTGAAATGCGTTCATGGCCTTGTGCGGGTCTCTTGCCCCGTTATTGGGGATACATGTGTGCAGGCCCGGACACATGTGAGACCACCAATGGGTGGCAGAAGGGTGTTTCTTTGGGGCCGTGAAGCCGGGAGCCTTTTATGGGCAAGGGGAATCCGAGCACCTTGCAGGTATCCTCGCAACCGACCCGGAACACGCTTGCGCAAGACGGTTTCGGTCGTGATGGATCCGCAGATCATCCCTTCGACAAAATTTTCAGGAGCACTCAAGTCGAACGATGGCATGCGAAGGAGCAGGTGGCGAAGGCGGGATTCCAATGATGACCATAGTAAATCAGGCATATCTTACCTGTCAGGATATCTGTGATTGATGTTGGACAAGAGCTAAATGCTTTATTCTTCGATGGGCTGATAATTTTATCTGCATAGATCGCACCCCATACTGCCAAAATATCCGCGATAGTACCATCGAGTGAAAGGATAGAGTTTGCAAGCTGTGTGGATACCCCAAAATTCAGGATTCAGGAGAGAAAGAGCATGAAATCGCTGACCGATTTGGCCGGTAATTTTGATGTATCCACGGTTCAGGTGCTTACAGCATTGAGAATTGTGGCCACTCGTGCAGGCGTAGATGAAATAGTAGAGTGGACAGAAAAGGAGTTGGAAGGTTATCAGAAGGAGGACGAGCTTCCCGAGCATCGTATCTGGAAATTGTCAATCAAGGCCAATCTTCACAATCCTATTCAGGGATCTATCCAAGATATGCATCTCGGAGATATTGCAATTGCAGAGGAATTCCGGCAACAGGCAACAACAAACTACTGCCGGGAGGGTATCTGGCAGCTGGAGAGCATGCTCTCCGGCCAAAGTGCTCAGCGGCTAGGTGTTGAACATCCGAATCTTGCCCAACTCATCAATGCTAGTAATCTGTTAGCTGAGGGGTGGACTTGTACGCATGCAAATGCAGAATTCTCTCCGGCACACTTACAAGGGGTAATTAACAAAGCGAGACAAACCGCAATAAAGTTTTGTTTGGAATGTGAAAAGAAAGGAATTGATCTTCGATGGGGGGACGATGAAAACACAACCCCCGAAGAACGCGACAGGTGGTTAAGGGTGATCACGGAAGAAAGTACCAAAAACGCTTTACGGAACGCTTGGGAAACTGTGTGGAAGAGTATATTTGGAGCGGATTCTTTTCTTAGGAGCTATAACCGAAAGTGGTGTATGGCGTAGTTGACTGAAGGCGGCGTATCGGGTTGACTGGAGTTATCAACCTGAACAACCAACCCACGGAGATACGCCACCATGAGCAAGCATAAGGCACCAGCATTCGAGAATCCA
>JAJDVC010000047.1 GCA_022826305.1 Gammaproteobacteria bacterium
AATCAATCCCGGGCCGCCTGAGTCGATGCGGCCATACACCACTTTCGGTTATAGCTCACGGGCACTGCGGCATATCTGGTCATGAATGGCTTCATTCTTTTGCCCGGTATCCTTGGGGGTGTGGTACTGCTGGGACTTGCCCGACTATATGTGAGCCCTCAAAAAAAATAGTACTCTCCTGCCGCCTGCCTCGGAATGGGGTATTTGTGAAGGAGAAAGGAACTGCTGAATCGCCCTGCAGCAGCCACCCCGAAGGGTGACCGCCGCAGGGAAGAGGCGTCAGGGATCGGACTCCTCCGGCTCCAGCTGCTGCAGGAGAAAGTCGGAGGCCTTCTGCGCATGACTCGCGGCTGTAACAACAGCACGCTTATCCTCGCGCAGGACATCCAGCCACGCACCGATGTACTCCGGATGCTGCAGCTGCCCCTCGATGCCGACAGCGGCGCACAGGAACGCGGCGCCCATCTCGGCCACCAGCTCCTCGCGCACATAGCCCGAACATTGCATGAGCACCGGGAAGCTGGTGAGATTGACGATATCAGGACATGGAGATTGTTCATGGCAGCATGTTGACGGATGAAAATCCCACGCCTGCCAGGAAATGCCGCTTTACATCAAGGGGTCATCACCGCCGATCCGAAGCAGTGGGAGTGAAGTTCCGGTTAGCGGACCTGAAGCAGTCGGCAAGGTGGTCATTAACCATCCCGGTTGCCTGCATGAATGCATAGCAGATCGTGGGACCGACAAAAGTGAAGCCCCGTTTCTTGAGATCCCGACTTAATGCCTCGGAAACCGGAGTACTGGCAGGAACCTGTTCCGGCCTGCTCCAGGCATTCAACACGGGCTTTCCGTCTACAAATCCCCACAGGTATTCATTGAAACTCAACCCCTGCTCCCGCATGTCAAGGTAGGCTTTGGCATTATTTATGAACGCATTGATCTTCAGTCGATTGCGCACGATACCCGGATCATCAAGCAAACCGGCAATCTTCCTCTTTCCGTAGCCCGCGATCCTTTCGGCATCAAAATCATCAAAAACCCGGCAGTAATGCTCCCGTTTTCTCAGTATGGTGATCCAGCTCAAGCCAGCCTGCGCACCCTCCAGGCATAGAAACTCGAAGAGTTTATGATCATCGTAGAGTGGCACACCCCATTCTTTGTCATGGTACTCCACGTATAATGGATCATCCCCGCACCACCAGCATCTGTTCTCATGTTCCATGGCAATGGATTATACACCCCGGGCAGATTGGTCCGAAGCGGGTCAGCCCAACGGCTACGGCCCTGCACATTACTGATAAGGCCCGAAAGATCAGTCCTGCTACCCTCCGAGAGAACTCCCCCGCATTCTGTTACACTCGACTGCCACACCAAACAGGCCCGGAGAATCGCGGCATCATTGCCCCTGTTCAACTGCAGCGCACACTGATTCACACGCATGCGACACAAGAAACGGTTGAGTCATCGGTAACTCCGTTCCCATGGATACTGTCCATCTTCTTGCCATCATCCTGACACTGTCTGCAGCCTTTGCCTACTGCAATTTCCGGTTTATCGGACTGCCCACGACTATCGGGGTGATGGTAGTGGGACTGCTGTTCTCCCTGTTCGCCATCATCCTGGGAAAACTCGGGATAGTGGCATTCCATGACCAGGCCGTTTCGGTCCTCAGGAACATTGACTTCAACAGGGCGCTCATGGACGGGATGTTGAGTTTCCTGTTGTTTGCCAGCGCCCTGCATGTCAACATGCATGACCTGGCAAGGATCAAGTGGATCATCCTTTCCCTGGCCACCTTTGGTGTTGCCGTATCAACATTTGCCGTAGGCGGCATGGTTTACGGTCTTTCGATAATGCTCGGACTGGATATCAGTCTTCTTTACTGCCTGCTCTTCGGTGCATTGATCTCGCCTACCGATCCGATCGCGGTGATGTCAACCCTGAAGAGGGTCGGCATCTCCCGCCAGATGGAAGCCAAGATCGCCGGAGAGTCTCTCTTTAATGACGGAGTGGGCGTCGTGGTATTCGTGGTACTGCTTGGCATTGCCATTCAGCCCGAGACGCTGTCAGCATCATCCGTCGGCTGGCTGTTTCTCCAGGAAGCCGCCGGAGGATGTGTTTTCGGGGTATTGCTGGGCGGAACCGCCATCTATCTGATGCAAGGCGTGGACAACTACAAAGTGGAAATCCTCTTGACGCTTGCACTGGTTCTCGGGGGGTATACCCTGGCGGCACAGCTTCATACATCGGGTCCTATCGCCGTAGTGGTAGCTGGTCTGATGATCGGGAATCTCGGCAGGAAGAACGCAATGTCCAGAACCACCCGCCATCGACTCGACAACTTCTGGGAACTGCTGGACGAAATACTCAATATCATCCTGTTTGCCCTGATCGGCCTGGAGATCCTCATCCTGGAAGTTCACTGGGTCTACCTTGTTGCCGGCATCCTGTCCATACCCCTGATCCTGGCTGGCAGGCTGGTGGCCGTAGGCATGCCGATCACCCTGTTTCGTCTTGTAACGAACCGGCCCTATAAGGAACACACGGTAAAGATCCTCGTATGGGGAGGATTGAGAGGCGGCATTTCGGTAGCCCTGGCACTGACACTTCCGGATGGAGCACAGCGTGATCTGCTGCTGCTCATGACATATATCGTGGTTATATTCTCCATTATCGTCCAGGGACTGACAATCGGCAGGGTCGCGAAACGGTATGATGCCTGAACCCCGATCAGTTCAGATTTCAAATCGTTTCCTGATAAAGAATTTCAGTGCCCAGCGCTCATTGTAGCTCAGATGCTTGCCCAGCTTGCCCTTGCGCCGAAGCTCCGGGAGGAGTTGTCTCGCATTTTCAGCGTTAAGCTCCATATCAGAATATGGACAGCTTTCACACACGACCATCTCAAGAAAAAGCCTTTTTCCCCGGTCGTAATTCTTCTGGGTTCCGGGACCATCTCCTCCCCCGCCACCACCAGAAGCATTTGCAAGATTGCTAAACAGCAGTAAAAAGGTGATCCAGATCAGCACGGATTTCCTGTCCCGTGAACAGGCTTTGAGTTTATTCATGACACTTGTGAAAATTGGTATCCGGAATCAGGATATATCCTAATTCGTTGAATAAATCCAATCCAGCAACCCCTGTACACCTTCCGGCACCATCCTCTGTCCCGGCTGGTGCGGCACTGGCAGTGCTTTACGCCATCCTGGCCACGCTGTCCAATGACGATTCGGGAATGGAGTTGTTCCATTACCTGGTTCTTTACTGGGCGGCCGCGGCAATCATGCTACTCTACTGGATCTCCGTGAATCGGGGAGACAACACTGTTTCCCTGCGTGAGGTGCTTGCCTGGGCTGTCGTTTTCCGAGTCATCGGATGGACCGGGACTCCCGTTCTGGAAGACGACTTCTACCGTTACCTGCTTGACGGATGCCTGACTGCTTCGTCAGGGAGTCCCTATGGCATCGTTCCCGCTACCCTCTTTGCAGGAAATGCGCTGCCCGCAGAATGCAAATACGCCCTGAACTGGATAAACAACCCTGACCTGCCGACAATTTACGCACCATTGCTTCAGTATCTTTTCTGGTTTTGCCACCTGATTTCTCCTGCGGACATTCGCATCCTGCAAGCAGTTCTGGTCGTTCTGGATATCGTGATGATCTGTCTCCTTGGCAGGATCGCGCCGGCAAGACATGTGATGCTTTATGCCTGGTGTCCGCTTGTCCTGAAGGAAATTGCCTTCACTGCACACCCTGATG
>JAJDVC010000244.1 GCA_022826305.1 Gammaproteobacteria bacterium
GCCCCATGTGGGAAACGTCGAAAAGCCCGGCGTGCGCACGGGTATGAAGGTGTTCCTGAATGATGCCACCCTCAAAACTTACCGGCATCTCGTAGCCGGCAAATGGCACCATCCTGGCACCGGCCAGAACCTGCCGATCGAACAATGCGGTGTGCTCAAGCGCCAGACCGTTCATCTGGAGAATGCTCGGGGTGCCTGGCACGACCTTCCATAGAAAGATTATTTTTACTCATAAAAGTAACTTATAGTTTATGACAGAGGCGCACAGGATGCAAATGCCTTGTGGGCAGAAGGGAGCATCCGGGCTCGAGACGGTCACAAGGAAGCCTGCGCTGATATTCCCGGAAACAGGCTGTCGGTGTGCGCCGATTCACGTTTCCCTATGAATTGCCCGTATTGCGTAATCTGGTAGTTTCTCCACGATAAAGTTCACATCTTGCCAGATAGTGTTGCGTGCTCTTCGGCATGGGGACGCGTACATTCGCGATCCATGTAATCAGATCCTTGCCTACGCGAAGAAGATTGATTCCCCGCTTGATATGCCGTTCAAGCGCCACGCTTGCATCAGGTGGAATGATTGCCCGGTACTCCAGGATCTTCTCTCCATCGGCGACAAATTCCGGCCAGATGCTCAGATAGTCCGGATCGCTTCTCAGAATCTCGCTTTCATGCTTGGCGATCAGGATAAAGTCGTCAATCAGCGCTGCGCTGCCGGAGAACCATTCCAGGCCGCAGATGGTCTCGCTGATCGTGGCGCCGACGAGGTCAATATCCCGCATGGCCTGGGCGATTTTCAGATACCGGCTCTTGTAGTAATCGGATATGGTCATGGTGAAGACCTTGACCGGTTCGCCCCAGAGTTCGTCGATACCTTCTTCACCGCTGTGATGCCTGACGTTGCTGCTCAGCGAAAGGGCCTCGGAAAGACAGTTTTCGCACTGTTTCATGAGATCCCCATTCCGGGAGACGTGGACGCCCCGCTCTTCCAGTTCCACGATCTTGGTGAATATGTCGGTCGCACGGTTGAACAACGCCCCGGCAAGCATGGCCGCGTTGATGCGTTTGCGCTGCGGGTCGGATTGCGCTTCATAGGCCCTGCGTACTTCCTCCAGCTTTTCCCCCGGCGTGTTGATGCCGGGCTCGGTGTGGTGGAAGGTCCTGCGTGTCAGGGCATCCAGAAGCTTCTTGCGTTCACTCAGGGATTCGGGCGGGGGTTCGTAGTAGCGAATCCAGTAATTGTCGAAATAAATATGATCAACACCGTTGATATTCGTGACCGCGCCGTTCCGGCATCTCCGGTTTTGATCGCCTGTCAACATCCTGCCTTGGACCTGAATCTGCCAGTCGGTTCCAGCCGGATCACTTCGTCAGCACGGAGCGGGTCTGATCAAGGCTGGTCATGATGAGATCGTGCATCCTGTCTATCTGATCGCGCGTGATGATCAGGGGAGGGCAAAGTACCATGGAGTCTCCGACGGCGCGCATCACCAGGCCGTTATTGAAGGAAACTTCACGGCAGGTCAGCCCCGCCGTGCCGTTTTCGTCGAACTGTTCGCGGGTGTCCTTGTTCTTCACCAGTTCGAGGGCGGCCAGGAAGCCGTGCGTGCGAACCTCTCCGACAAGCGGGTGATCGGCAAGGGAACGGATGCCTGACTGGAAATACGCCATGGTGTTTTCCCGGGCATTCTCGATGATCCGCTCCTTGCGCATGATCTCGATGTTCTTGAGAGCCACCGCACAGGCTACAGGATGACCTGAGTAGGTGTATCCATGCATGAATTCCCCGCCCTTCCGGTCCAGGGCCTGCGCCATGCGGTTCGATATCATGACTGCGCCCAACGGCTGGTATCCCGATGTGAGCCCTTTGGCCATGGTCATGACGTCGGTGTTCATGTTCAGGCTCTCCATGCCGAACCAGGTTCCGGTACGGCCGAATCCGCAGATCACCTCATCGCTGCACAGCAGGATATCGTAGGTACGGCATATCCGGTTGATCTCTGGCCAGTAGGTGTCGGGCGGCACTATGACGCCGCCCGCTCCCTGGATGGGTTCGCCGATGAACGCGGCTACGCGTTCCGGTCCCAGCTCCAGAATCTTCTGCTCCAGCAGACGGGCCCGCTGCAGCCCGAATTCTTCGGGCGAAAGTTCTCCGCCCTCGCGATAGAAGTAGGGCTGTTCGATATGCGCTATTCCGGGAATCGGCATTCCGCCCTGTGCGTGCATGCCTGCCATCCCCCCGAGGCTTGCGCTTGCCATGGTCGAACCATGGTAGGCATTTTTCCGGCTGATGATGATCTGCCTGTCAGGATGTCCCTCGCAGGCCCAGAAGTGTCTGACCAGCCGGATAACGGTATCATTGCCGTCGGAGCCCGAACAGCCGAAGAATACCCGATTCAGGTGAGCCGGCGTGATCGCTGACAGTTCTTCCGCCAGTTCGATTGCAGGGAGCTGGGCGGTCTGGAAAAAGCTGTTGTAGTAAGGCAGTTGTTCCATTTGCAGCTTGGCAATTTCCGCCAGCTCACTGCGACCATAGCCGATATTCACGCACCACAATCCCGACATGCCGTCCAGATAACGGTTGCCGTCGCTGTCATGGATATAGATATTTTCGGCACCGGTGATGACCCGTGCGCCCTTTGCCCACATCTGCTGATGATCGGTAAAGGGGTGGATGTGATGGTTGCGGTCGAGCGCTTGCAACTCGGCAGTGTTGTACGTTCTCATGACACCGATGATCAGCGGGGCAATGGTGCAAATGATAACCCAGCAAATCCGGGTTGCCAATGCGCTTGTGTCCTTGTGGACCCGCACACGAAAGCACTTGTCATGAGCGGAGCAGCGGGCTGGAATTCGGGAATGCGGCAGTAATCAGGATCCTCCCGGGGGTACCGGGACACAGGACCTGTACAATCCGGTCTGTTCTTCGCTGAAGAAGGTGACAGGTGATGGATATTTCGGGTATTGATATCTTGCCGTTTACGGCTGTTGCGGCGATTCTGGCTATCAGTCCGGGTCCGGATCTGTTGCTTGTCATCAATTCTGCGCTGCACAGGCGGGCGACAGCCGGCATACTGGCGGCGCTTGGGGTCAGCCTGGGCGTTCTCTTGTGGAGTTGTCTGGCAGGTTTCGGGCTGATGACAGTGCTGCTGTCCAACGAGTTCGTCTTTACCGGCCTGACGCTGTCCGGTGCAATCGGCCTGCTGATCATCGGCCTGACAGAGATCAGGAATGCGGTGATGACCGTCGGAGCACCCGCAACGAATCCTGCAGGGAAGCCTGTTTCCTGCATGTCCTGTTTCGGTAAGGGGCTGCTGGTCAACCTGTCGAATCCGAAGGTCGGGGTGTTTTATGTCGTTGTGCTGCCTCAGTTCGTGACGAAGGAGCAGCTGGGCATGGGTAGTGCCCTGTTGCTTGGCGGAATACATGTCACGCTTGGGCTTGTCTGGTACACGCTTTGCGCCGTTTTCGTCGATGCCCTGCAGGACAGGTTGATCAGTCGGCGGGTCGTGGGATGGATGCAAACAGGCACCGGGGCCATGTTCCTGATCCTTGCCCTGATTGTGATCGTGCAGTGCATGGATCGAATCTCGTGATCGACAGACAGCCGCACGGGTGGTGCCTTGGGGTCTCTTCATCTTGTGTTGACAGGCCTTGGCTTGGCAGTAGTGCAATGGACTCTTTCTGAACCTGACGCACATGGCGCCGGCCGCATTTCTCGAACAGCGCGGGCGGCGTGCAACACCGAGCCCGAGGAGCGTATCGGCAACTGCTGCAAGATAACCCGAACATTGCACGAGCACGGAGAAGCTGGCGAGATTGACGATATCAGGAGACGGTGAGGTCGGTATCGACTCCAGGTAGCGGTTTCCCCCGGCATTTCCTGCGGTGAAAGCCGCTTCAGAGGGCCGGCAACCGGCTTCCAGGCCGCCCATGGCGTCGGTTGCCGGAGGTCCGGGCAGGAGCAATCCTCACGCCATGGCGTGATCGGGCATCAGGGAGGAAGGGCAGTCGCCATCAGGGCGCCAGGCGCTGTACCGCGAGGCGGAACAGGTCCTGGTACGGACAACTCCCGGACAGCATGAACACCACCCGCCGGGTATTGCGCACGATCACCGCACCGATGTGCAGCAGCTTCAGGTGCAGCGTGCCGACATGCGCCCGGGCCAGCCGGGTGCCGTACAGTCCGTGGCGGCGGATCTGCTCCAGCAGTACATAAGCCAGTCCGCCGGTCAGCATGCGGTACTGGTTCGACCACCACAGCGAACAGCTGGCGCGGTCGGCAAACATGTCCAGTTGCTGCTCCTTGATCCGGTTCTCCATCTCGCCCCGGGCGCAGTACACCTGGTCGTACAACTCCTGCGGATCGCCTTCGAGATTGGTGACGACGTAACGCGGATTGGCTCCCCCGACCAGATGCTCCGCCTTCACCAGCACCCGGCGCGGCCGGCGCCAGGTGCCCGCCTGATACGCAATCTCCCCGAACAGCCGCTGCTTCTCCCCGCTTCGCTCATGCCGACTGCGGGCTTCATCCAGCAACGCCTGCGACTGCCCGGTGATGCGCGGATTGCGGCCAATGCCCGTGAGGTACTTCACCCCATGACGCTCGCACCAGCCCAGGATACGACGCCGACAGAAGCCACTGTCGCCCCGGAAGATGATCCGCATCCCCGGCCACTGCTGCCGCAAGCGCCGTACCAGCAGAC
>JAJDVC010000034.1 GCA_022826305.1 Gammaproteobacteria bacterium
ATGACCGAGTTTTTCGGGGCAGGCGTTTGAGACTGCTCAAGCGCTTCCGGGATCTTTTCCTGTCCGGCAGGTGCCGCTGGCTGCTTCGGTTCACTTTCCTGATCCGACGCCCCGGGCACCGACTGGGGCACAGTGGCCGGGACAGCCTCTTCGGTCTGCTTGACGGCAACCTCAGCCTCATCGCCAGAATCGGAAACCGCCATGCTTTCCGCAACAGGAACCGGGACAGGCTCGTCCTCAACCCTGGCCTCCCTGCCCTGCATCATGGCCAAATTGGTGTCTTCTATCTGAATCAGCCGGGTCATCAGATCAATCTGGGTCTGGATTCCAGACAACTGGTTCTGCAATTCCTGATCTTCTACACCCGCTACGGCCAGAGACTCATTGAGCAGTGTCAATTGAGACTTGAGCGCATCAAACTGCGTCTCATATCCCTGCTCCCCTTCCAGTGCACTGGCCAGTTCCTCCTCTGATATCTGCTGCCCGATCTTGAGTCTCGGCGCAGCATCAGTCACGGGATCGGCAGCGCCAGTATCCGAAACATCGTCAATACCGGCATCCTCCACACCTGCCTGCAAGGCAACCTCCTGTACGGTTTCCTCGTCTTTCCGGTCCACCTGAACCGTCTGGTCCGGTTCGGTTGCAGGCGTTGCGGCAGCAACGGGAGTCTTGTATCCGATGGATACCAGATACTGGTCGTAGCCGGCAACCTGTGTCTGGAAGTTGTCGCTGGCAACATCGGTATCAACGTCGGCAATCCGGGAAAGCTCGGGAATCCTGAGCACATGCCCCGCCTTGAGCCGATTCATGTTTCCATTGATGAAGGCCTCCGGGTTGGTTTCAACCAAGGCGGTAAGAGCCTGCAGGGTGCTGACAGAGTCTGCCAGCTTCAGATCCCTGACAATCCCGAGAAGCGTATCACCACGCCTGACCTTCACGAACTGGGGGTCGGGTTTTTCAGCTTCCATGGGTTCTACCCCAGGCGCATCTTCAGGTGCGGACGCTGCAACAGGCTCTTCCTGCTGAACCGGTTCGCCGAAAGAGGCCGGTGTTGGCGCAAGTTCCACGGCTTCCGCCTGTCCATCGCTGTACAGCGGAGGATCAAGCAATGCCGTGTACTCACGAACGACCTGTCCTCCTGCCCAGCTGCCGGCAACAAGAAAATGCAGGAAAAGGTCGTCTATGGGATTCTCCGTGAAAATATGAACGTAATGCCGACCGGTAGCGGCCTGCCGGAGCTTGAATCTGAATAGCGCGGCATTCGGAGGATACGGGATATCCGCATTCGAAAAATCGGATCGGGAGGCCAGCCTGACATGCAGGGTATCAAGCTCTGACTGACTGACCGAATGCAGGTCAAGCTCCATATCCAGGATTTCCCCGAGACCCGAATTGACGGTAAGGTTCCCGAATCCCACCGCAAAGGCAGGCCATGCAGTGCACAGGGTGATCAGCCCCGCTACCGGTAATGATCTACAAAGGTATTTCAGCATCGTGGGAATGGCATGCGGATGGTTTCCTGCAGCAGAAAATACACTGACGGTCTGTAATAATGTCCCGTTGCCCAATTCAAGTCTTGTACCTTACATGCCTTCGTATTGAAAAACCCAGGGTGCAGCCTTGCTTCGGTCCAGTTCAAATTGCCTGATCTTGTCGGCTTTCTGCATTGTCATGCCGATATCATCCAGCCCCTGCAGCATCGCATCCTTTCGAAAAGCGTCGACCTCAAAGTCAAGCACAGTGCCGTCCGGCAACACGACTTTCTGATCAGGAAGATTGAGTTTCATTGAGAATCCCGGTTCGTTTTCCACCCGAACAAACAGATCATCAATCACTTTATTATTCAAAACAACAGGTAATATACCATTTTTGAAGCAGTTGTTAAAGAATATGTCCGCGAAGCTCGGCGCAACGATGCAACGGAATCCGTAATCCAGCAATGCCCAGGGGGCATGCTCCCTGGATGAGCCGCATCCGAAGTTGTCCCGAGCCAGCAGTATCTGTGCACCCTGATAGCGTTCCTGATTCAGGACGAAAGCATTGTTCAACGGTCTCGATGCATTGTCCATGCCGGGCTCACCATGATCCAGGTAACGCCATTCATCAAACAGGTTCGGTCCGAATCCACTGCGCTTTATGGATTTCAGAAACTGTTTCGGAATTATGGCGTCCGTATCCACGTTTGCCCGATCAAGCGGCATGACAATCCCCTCCATTTCGATGAATTTCTCCATTTCTACACGCTCTCCGGATCGGTGAAATGGCCAGCAATAGCCGCTGCTGCCGCCATTGCGGGCGATACAAGATGTGTCCGGCCGCCCTGGCCCTGGCGCCCCTCGAAATTCCGATTCGACGTCGATGCACAGCGCTCGCCGGGCTGCAACCGATCAGCATTCATGGCCAGACACATGGAACATCCCGGGTTACGCCACTGGAATCCTGCATCAATGAATATCTGATGCAAGCCTTCCGACTCGGCCTGCCGTTTCACCAGACCCGACCCGGGCACTACCAATGCCTGCTTGATTGAATCAGCCACCTTCCTGCCCCTGGCTATCCTGGCCGCCTCGCGCAGATCCTCGATCCGGCTGTTGGTGCATGAACCGATAAACACATGGTCCAGAAACACGTCCTGCATGGCTGTGCCGGACTCCAGCCCCATATAGGACAATGCATTGCGCATACCTTCCTGTTTTACCGGGTCGGATTCATCCCCGGGGTCCGGAATGCAGTCGTTGATGCTCACCACCATCTCGGGAGAGGTCCCCCATGTGACCTGCGGATGGATCGTCGAACCATCAATCATCACTTCCCTGTCGAACCTGGCCTCCTCATCGCTGTGAAGTTCGGTCCACCTGTCCACCGCCCGATCCCACATCTCTCCCGCAGGAGCAAAGGGTCGCCCCCTGAAGTAGTCGATGGTTACCTGATCGACGGCAATCATGCCGGCACGAGCACCGGCCTCGATCGTCATGTTGCAAACCGTCATCCTGCCCTCCATCGACAGGGAACGTATGACCGATCCCGCAAATTCAATGGCATATCCTGTTCCGCCTGCCGTACCGATTTCACCGATGATTGCAAGCACCACATCCTTGGCCGATACACCTGGTCTGACATCTCCCTCGATGCGGATGCGCATGTTGCGGGACTTCTGGGCAATCAGGCATTGAGTCGCCATTACGTGCTCCACCTCCGAAGTGCCGATACCGAATGCCAGTGCGCCAAAGGCGCCGTGGGTTGAGGTATGCGAATCCCCGCAAACAACCGTCATTCCCGGCAAGGTGGCGCCCTGCTCCGGTCCGATCACGTGCACAATTCCCTGACGGGGATCTGACATGCCGAATTCCATGACACCGAAGTGCGTGCAGTTCTGGTCAAGCGTCTGGATCTGAAGACGGGAAACCGGGTCGTCGACTTCCGCACTGTCTACCGTAGTCGGTACATTATGATCGGGCACTGCCAGCATGGAGGCCGGTCTCCACGGCTTCCTGTTTGACAGGTGCAGCCCTTCAAATGCCTGGGGAGAGGTAACTTCGTGAACGAGATGCCGATCAATATAGATGAGGGAAGTGCCACCCTCATCATCCACGAGATGCTCATCCCACAGCTTGTCATACAGGGTCTTCGCGTTCATTACTGTTGCGGACGAAATAAGCAAGACGGACTGATGATATCATGTTTCCAGGCTCAATCTGATGTTTGGGGATCGTAATCTCCCCCCCTGACAAGAATCCCGAAGGGCCTTTTGCCCATGTTGATTCCGGCATGGATGAATCGGCAGTACCTTCAGGGCCTGCCCAGCCACTGGACAGGCATGCCCAATAGCAGGAATCCACCGCCGGATAGCGTTCGTCATTCCGTGATCGATACAGGTCATCTCAGGTTGCGACCGCACAGGAAGAGGGGGGGGCAGGAAGGAGTCCAATGATATCCGACTATCCAGAACCCGATACGTTCCTCACCTTACTGACCCAGCTACGCTTCCCAACTCACCTGCGTGATGTCCTGCACCCCGCGAACCGATATCCCTGTCTGGCGCATCTCGACCCGGTAGCACCTGATGATCGCTGCCTCGAAAGTCTGCCGACGCAGTTTCGGCATCTTCAGGGTCATATCGCAAGAAATCCCTGACAAGTTACCGGAAATTCGCCGGCCGGACCAGTTGTTGGCTGTGGTGGCCGAACCGGTACCGCATGCTGACCGGCGGACTGGCCCATGTGCTGCTGGAGCAGATCCGCCACCACGGGCTGTACGGCACCCGGCTGGCCCGGGCGCATGTCGGCACGCTGCGCCTGAAGCTGCTGCGCATCGGCGCGGTGATCGTGCGCAATACCCGGCGGGTGGTGTTCATGCTGTCCGGGAGTTGTCCGTACCAGAACCTGTTCCGCCTCGCGGTACAGCGCCTGGCGCCCTGATACCCGATCACGCAGACAGCGTGAGGACTGCTCCTGCCCGGACCTCCGGCAACCGACGCCATGGGCGGCCTGGAGGCCGGTTGCCGGCCCTCCGAAGCGGCTTTCACCGCAGGAAATGCCGGGAAAGACCGCTGCCTGTCGCCGATACTGGCCTCACCGCCTCCTGATATCGTAAACCTCGCCAACTTCTCCGTGCTCGTGCAATGTTCGGGTTAAGTTGTTTTCCAACCTCCTGATTGTCTTCGTGGAAAGTGACCTGAATACCCTTGGTCAGCCACTGATGCACTTGCCGGTTGCAGGATATCAAGGAAGGCATGTCAGGGCTGACCAGTTGGGAAAGTGCAGTGGCAATTGCAGGTTCCGGCATGTCGGGATTGATGCGAGTCAGTGCCGTGTGCAATCGGCCAGGAAGGATGACTGAACGGTAGGCCGTCCAGGGCAAGATCATGCCCACACCTGTACCGATAACCGAGTTCCTTGAACCACTCGATACTGAGGAGTTAGAACTGATCTTCGGTTACCAGCGCCATCAGATACCCGCCCTTTCAAGAAACCTTTTGGCCTCGGGGATGCGGAGTTCACCGGAGATGAGTTTGGGCAGCAGGAGGTCGCGGGTTTTAGCGAGAGTACGAGACTCGTGGGCGTTGGCCATGACTCTGGCTATTATCGGATCAATCAATTCACCTAGATACTGTCGTCACGAGTTATCGCGCCATGGCATGAGACATCGTACATGGATGGCGGCGAGGAACGATGCGGCATTCTTTGCATGGCGTGTGGCGATGCCCCGCCAGCGCTTGAGGTGCAGGAAGGCATTCTCCACCCGGCGGCGCCGACGATACGGTTGCCGATCATGTTGCCGCGGCGCCTTGCGATTGCGCCTTGACGGGATCACCGGTTCGATGCTCCGTCTGCGACAGTGCGCCAGGATCTGGTTGGTGTCATGGGCCCGATCCGCCAGCAACGCTCCGGCATCCACACCTCGATATCAGAACGCTAAGATGCCACAGGTGCCTGATCCGACGGATTCTGTGCGCGATGGCGCATCGCATGATCCATCAGGGTCAATGCAAGCATCGCCTCGACAATCGGAACGGCACGAATCCCCACACAGGGATCATGCCGTCCTGTTGTCACGACTTCGACAGGATTGTTCTGCAGGTCGATCGTCTTTCCCGGCACCTGTATGCTGGAGGTGGGCTTGAAGGCGACCCTCACCTGGATGTCCTGGCCGCTTGAGATGCCTCCGAGAATGCCCCCGGAATTATTCGTCAGGAACCCGTCAGGTGTGATTTCATCGCGATGCTCGGAACCGCTTTGGGCTATGGAGCGAAAACCGGCGCCAATCTCGACCCCCTTGGCTGCATTGATACTGATCATCGCCTTTGCAATATCGGCATCCAG
>JAJDVC010000127.1 GCA_022826305.1 Gammaproteobacteria bacterium
CCCTGAGAACCCCTTCCCCGGTCATTGCGGTGGATCAGGAGGGCGGCCGGGTGCAGCGATTCCGGGAAGGGTTCCATGCCCTGCCGAGCGCCCTGCACATCGGGGAAGCGTACCGGGCAGACCCGCAGCGAGGGCTGGAACTGGCCCGCTGCATGGGAGAAATGATGGCCGGCGAACTGGTCGCCTGCGGAATCGACATGAGTTTCGCCCCGGTGCTGGACTGCCACAACCCCGACAGTCAGGTGATCGGCGACCGGAGCTTCAGCCACGACCCCGGCACCGTGACCACCCTGGCCGGAAATTTCATCCTCGGCATGAACGCCGCCGGCATGGCGGCCACAGGCAAGCATTTTCCGGGCCATGGCGGGGTACGTGAAGACTCCCACCTCTGCCTGCCCGTGGACAGGCGCGGCCTGTCCGAGCTGCAGGCCCGCGATCTTGCGCCGTTCGCGAACCTCGCGAACCGGCTCGGCGGGATCATGACTGCACACGTGAGATTCGACGCGATCGATTCCTCCCTGCCTGCATTCTCCGGGTACTGGCTCGAGACCATCCTGCGGCGGCGGCTGGGATTCGAGGGCGTGATCTTCAGCGACGACCTGACCATGCGGGGCGCCGAAGCGGCCGGCGACATCCCGGACAGGGCCCGCAAGGCGCTGGACTCGGGTTGCGACATCGCACTGATCTGCAATGATCGGGAGGCGACCCTGCAGACGGCCGCCAGACTGGATCCGGCCTCCCTGAAACCCGGCCGCATCGAATCCATGCGGGCCAGAAAGACGAAAAACGCCGTCGACCTGGCTATCCTGAAATCCAGGCTGGACGGGCTCTTCCCCTGAAAACCGGGCTGACCGGAAACAGAATCAAGCCGTAGCCGCACGAGACTGCCTGGCACGAACCTGTCTTTGCAGATCCTGCGGAACTACTGCAAAAAGCCCTGATAGTCAATTGCCCAGCCGGTAGTATCTACCCATTACTGCCACTGCATCAGACAGCGAGATCGGCAGGTTCAATGCCCTGTAATCAAAATCCGGGTCACCTGAGACCTGCTCAAGAAATGCCGCCAAGTCAGCCCGTATGGAATCGGAGAGAGCAAGCCCGCCCTCGCCTGGCAGCAACTGGGTCAGCCGAAAGACATCGGCCCGGTGCTTTCGTATGTGGCGTGCGTCGACGTTCCCACCTTCCGCCATTCGACTGGAAAGGTCGAGAAATGCGCGCGCCTTGAACGGGATGAGAATCCTTTCGTCGACGAGACTGATTCCGTCGATCACGACACGCATGTTCTGAAGTACGTCGAAATAGTCCCCATCAATCAGGATTGCCGAGAGGCTGATGATGTCATCCTCAACGGGTATCGGCGAAAGACCGCCGCCGCCAGGGAGCGGCCGTACATCCGGATTTCGCGTGAAGAGCTCAATCATCGCGGGGAACATGCAGTCCGAAGGACGATGAAATCGGTAGAATTCCCGCCGGCCGGCAGAGCGTTCCCTGACCCGGTATCCGCCTGCCTCCAGGAAGTTCGCGAATACCGTACCGAATTCGGTACTTACCACCTCGACACACAGCACGATGTCGAGGTCCTTGGTGGCCCGAAACGGAAGCCCTGCCCTATCAAAAAGGATATCGCAGGCGGCACCGCCAATGAGGGCGTAATTTGCTTCCTGTCCGGCGAAATACTCCCGGAACCGGTTCATCCCTGTCATCATTTCCATCGTTCCAGCAGCCGGTCCGTTGCCATCGACAGCCGGTCGTCCGGATCATCCCGGAACTGCGCGAAGAGAGAGAGCGGATCGACTACATGATTTCGAGCCAGCACCTGCGGATCGTATCGCCAGGACGAAAGCGCTCCATCCGACTCGTATTCCGCCTCTCTCTGGTCCGCCCATCCTGCCGCGAGCAGCTCACGCATCTGATCTGCCGTCACCGCGTAAACCGGGGGCACTGCCGGAGGGTTCAGATCGCTCAGACGTGCGAGGGCGTGTTCACCGGTCAACGGCAGACCTGGCGGTCTTTTTCTCCAGATGATATGGTCCAGTCGACGTTCTGGACGAATCAGGAGCGTTCTGGCTGTATCGATCAGCGAACGTCCCTCCGCACGAAACGACAGGAGCTTCCTGCGACCGCGCCGCTCGATCCGTGCAATGCCGGCGACAGCGAGCTCGTTGAAAGCCCGACCCATCGTCATGATGGAATACCGTAACGGTCCTGCCAGTTCCGTCGGTGTCCATTGCCGACCATGCTCGCCTTCCAGAAGATGAAAAAACAAAACCTGTTGAGCCGACGGCGACAACTGGTCGGGCCGCGCCGGTTTCGGACCACTGAAATGCTCGCGCAGGTCCGTTGCGAGCTCTGGAACAAACAGCTGATTACCGGGAACCGCAAAAGCGATGCCAGTCGCGACAAGCCGTGCGCGAGCGCTGGCTGTAAGCCTTTCCGTCGAATACACTACTATTCCGCCGTACCCGTGTTTCACCAGGTCAAGATGCTTCCCGATCTCCATAGGCGTGTGTCCTTCGCCTGGCCTGGCAAACATAAACAGAACCGGAGCTTGACCGATCCGGGTTTCGAAAAATACGTAGAGGCGAGCGAGGAAAACGGGCAGACCCTTAAATCCAGTCCAGTTCTGCAATCGGATATCGCGCCTCAGGATCGCCTTGAGATACCGTTCAAGTCGGGTGTGATACCGATCCTGATCCAAAAAATCGAATTCGTTTTCTAACATTATTTCTGAACACTAACATATATAATGTTAATGTTCAATATGCATGTTACTTCAGATTTCACACCATCGCTCTGCTGAAACACCCGGTCGTGGGTGCCGTGATCCTGTTTTCCCGCAACTTCGAATCGTCAGGGCAGCCTTGCCGACCTCGTGGCCGAGATCAGGTCCCTGAGAACCCCTTCAGGGCCGCCCTGGCCTCCTCAGGCCACCGAACCGGTATCGGGATTCCAGACAAGCTCCGGGTTCGTGCGCTGTGCACGCATTGTCGCGAAGACCTCCCGCATTGCCCCGGTCACTCCATCGCTGGGCTGCGGAGTCTGGTCCCTGATCTGTTCATGCAGCGCCTCCAGGGAATGGAAGGGGACCATCGGGAACATGTGATGCTCGATATGGTAATTCATGTTGCAGTAGAAATACTGCAGGACAGGATTGACATGCATCGTGCGGGTCGTCCTGCGGTGATCCGCCACCCCGGTCTGCAGTGCTCCGTGCTGGGTGATGCGCAGTATCCCGTGCATGGGCGCGCCGACAATGCGTGGCAGTATCAGCAGGCATGCCGGTAGCCATGAACCGATGTGGACTGCATGGGCAATGATACCCAGGTAGGATGCCAGGTACAGCCGTGCATTACGGTGAACCGCGGGAAGCTCGGATGCCGGCACGGAGATCCTGATGAAACGGTTGGCGTAGCCGAAAGACAGCTGGACCAGTTCCCTGTTGTAATGCCACACCTGGTTCCATCCCGTCAGCAGGCCGGCCAGACTCCTCCAGGTAATCGCGTTCGGCACCAGATATTCCGCATCATCCCCGACAAACGACGTGTGGGAATGATGTCGTGCATGTACCCATCGCACCGTAATCGGTTCCCAGTTCTCCATCCAGCTGCTTGCATACAGGAGCAGCTGATTCAGGCGGTACGACCTGAACGGGGTACCATGGCAGGCCTCGTGTCCCGTCGCGTTTCCGAACGACCAGACCACGCTGTATGCAAGGAAAACCGGCACGGCAAGCCAGGTGTTCCAGGTCTGGACCAGGACAAACCCGAGCACGAACAGAATCGCGAAATAGCCGCCGAAATGGATGACGCCGTCCCGGTTTGTCCGCCTGGAAAGCCGCTTGAGCGCCTTGTGGTCAATCCGGCACCTGTACCAGTTTTCCGGCTTGCTGCCCATATTCCGTCCCCCACGGTTTCAATCGACTCGGTACGTCCTGATCGCGTCGTGGTTGAACGTGAACCCCAGTCCGGGGCGGTCGGGCACCTCGATGAACCCTTCTTCAATCACCAGAGGTTCGTTGTAGAGCGGAGAAAACCACGGCATGTGCTCCACCGAAATGCAGTTGCCTTCCGAAGCAGCGACGCAGAGACTCTGTTCGGTAAAGAGATGCGACGAAACCGGGACATGATATACGGACGCGATCGCCGCAGCCCGCCTGAACTCGCTCAGGCCCCCGATGCGCTGCAGGTCGGGCATGAGCACATCCACGGCCGCTGCCCTGAGCATCTCGTGCATGCCGAACCGGGTATACTCGGTCTCTCCCGATGCCACGGGCATGGCCAGTGCTGCGCGCACCTCCGCATGTCCGCCAATATCCAGGCAGGAAACCGGTTCCTCGAGCCAGCCGATATCGAACTCCTCCAGTTCCCGCCCGAGACGAATCGCCTGCTTGACGGTGAGCCCCTGGTTGAGGTCGGCAAGCAGTTCGACCTGCGGACCGATGGCTTCGCGCACCGCCCTGACGCGCGCCACGTCCTGGTGCGTTTCGGCACTGCCAAGCCGTATCTTCATCGACCGGAATCCCTGTTCGAGAAAGCCCCCGGCCTCCTGCACCAGTTCATCGATGTCCGACGACAGCCACAGCCCCCCACTGGCATAGGTCCTTACCCGGTCCCGGCAGGCGCCGTACACCCGATGCAGAGGCAGGGATGTCGCCTTGCCGACCAGGTCCCAGCATGCCGTATCCATGGCGCTCAGCGCCGCAACCGGAGGGCCCTTGTGGCCCACGGGGTTCATCCTGTTCCAGATTTCCTCCCGGATGGCGCCGAGATAATGCGGATCCCGTCCTGTGACCAGCGATGCGAAATCCAGCACCGCCCCGTGCAGGGTGTTGATCTGCGCCGCATTCAGGGAAAACACCAGACTCTCGCCCGTCAGTCCGCAATCGGTTTCAAGCTCAAGCAGGATGCATCCGACAAGACGCATGTCGTGGATGGCGGTCCGGATGGGCTTCGGGAACGGAATGTCCACCCGGGTCGTCCTGCAATGGGTGATCTTCATGGACAGAACCGGCCCCCCCCCGGAAACGGGCTCAGTTGCGATAGCTCGGGTCGTGCCGGTCTGCCCGGCGCTTCAGGGCATCCCATTCATGCTGGCCGGGGGAAAACGCCTCGTACTGCCTGACGGAAAGCTCCCACAGTTCCGGGCTTGCCCCATCCATTTCGAGCCCGCTGCGTCCGGCCTGGACGGCAACTTCGCACATCCTGATCGCGTAGTACATGTTCATGAATGCCTCGCCGGCAGTTTTTCCGACGGTCAGCAGGCCATGGTTGCGCATGATCAGGACCTTGTTGTCGCCAAGATTCCCGGCAAGGCGGTACCGTTCGTCCAGATCCACCGACAATCCTTCCCAGTCATGGTACCCGACCTTGTCGTAGAGCATCGACGAGTCCTGGATCCACATCGGTATTTCTCCCTTGATGGCGGTGGCAGCCAGTGCCGTGGGCGGGTGTGCATGGAACACGAACCGGTTGTCGGAATGATGCA
Source organism: Gammaproteobacteria bacterium (assembly GCA_022826305.1). Taxonomy (GTDB): domain Bacteria; phylum Pseudomonadota; class Gammaproteobacteria; order Arenicellales; family Poriferihabitantaceae; genus Poriferihabitans. The sequence goes on from JAJDVC010000127.1 coordinate 5,485, forward strand.
GGTGAATCGCGCTGTGAATGACGAACCCCGCCGTGTTCACGTCCGCAGGACCCTGCAGCACGTTGCCGTCCTGATCCACCTTGATCAGGCTTGATGCGGTAACCTCTTCGTACAGCATGCCGAAACGATGCATGAGGAAGGTGTGATCCGTACCCGGAACGCGCGCGGTGATGTGATTCCAGACCGTATCGTCCCAGCCCATGATATGAGCAAGCCGGAACATGGCGGCCAGGTCTATACGAATCTCCTGCTCTTCCTGGCTGAAGCCGGCTGAAGCCCCGGTGTTCTTGAAATCTTCTGCGCTCAATACCTTGTTCATTTGCAATGTTCTCCGAAAAAGCCGGTTGTCCTGAAGCAGCGTCATCCCCTCAGGAACGTGCCGCTGTCCTGTTCCAGCAGCCTGACCGCCTTCAGGTGATTGGCGGCCAGGCCGAATGCCTCGACGGCGCGGCTGTAGGTCGAGGTCGCCAGATCGCACATCGGAAGGCTCAGGTCCAGCCTGTCCGCCGCATCCCGTGCAAGCCTCATGTCCTTCAATGCCAGTCCGAGCGTGAAGGAAGGGTCGTAGTCCCCGGACAGGATGCACGGACCGTAACGATCCGAAACATAGCTCTTTCCCGTGCTTGTGCGGATGATGTCGAGCATTTTCGCCGCCCCGACGCCGCCCTTCACACCGAGGAGCAGTGCCTCGGAAAGCGCCAGCGAGTGGATGTAGCACAACACCACCTGCGCAATCTTGGCCGAGTAGCCTGCGCCATGCGATCCCAGGTATGACACCTCCTCGCCAAGCATCCTGAGCATCGGCAGACATTCCTCGAATACCGGCATGCTGCCGCCCACCAGAATGGTCAGCGTGCCTGCCGAGGCGCCTTCATCACCGCCGGAAACCGGCGCGTCGAGAAAACCGATATTGCGTTTCCCGGCCCGGGCGACCAGCATGTCGCACACCTCGAGGCTGTTGGTGCTGAAATCGATCCATACGGCACCGTCCCCCATGCTGTCGAACAGGCCCGCCGGTTCAACGGCAACCTGTCGAACCTGCTCGGGACCCGGCAGGGAAGTCAGCACCCGGTCGGCGCCGGCAACCGCCTCGGCAACCGAAGCAGCCCGGCTGGCCCCCATCGCCACCAGATTATCCGTCCTCGACCGGTCGATGTCATGGACGCTTATCCTGAATCTTCCGGATTGCAGCAGGTTGACGCACATTGGGTTGCCCATTACACCGAGCCCGATAAAGGCAATGTTCATCTCGTTCCCGATCCTGCCGGATAGTATTTGCCTGATTGTATATCCGCAATATTGATCAAGTATAATGAATATTGCAGGTTTTACATATCAATCAAATCGATACGGAAAATGAATATCGAAAACCTGCGGGCCTTCCTCGAAATCGCCTCGGCCGGCAGTTTCCAGCTGGCGGCAGAGCGGCTGCATGTCACCCAGTCCGCCATCAGCGCACGGATCCAGCATCTGGAGGAGCGGTTGAACCGCCAGCTGTTCCTGCGCAGAAGAAGCGGCGTGCAGCTGACCGGCGCGGGCCAGCGCTTTCTCCAGCACGCCCAGTCCTGCGTACAGTCCCGGGAGCGCGGCCAAAGGGAAATCGCCCTGCCGGAAGAGATCGAGAACCTGATCGGTCCTGGCGTCCACCTGTACTTCTGGCAACGGGTCGCACAGCCATGGACCGGATGGATGACCCGGCATGCACCGCAGCTTGCGACCCGGATCGTATCCGAGTTCTCCGACAGGCTTCTCAGTCACCTGCGTGACGGGGTGCTCGACCTGGTGCTGGTCTATCACATGCGGCAAGGCACCAGCCTCGTCATCGAGGAGTTCCTGGAGGAACGGGTGGTCCTCGCTTCCACGTCGGCGCATGCGCTGAACCAGATACGAGCCAGCGACCATGTCCTGGTCGACTGGGGCGACCCGTTCCGCTCCGAACACGCCCTGGCGTTTCCGGAGTTGTCACCGCCCCGGCTTGTCCTGGGATCCGAAGCGGCTGCCCTGACGCATGTTCTCGAGCACGGCGGCTCGGGATATTTTCTCGAGTCGGACATCATGGGGCACGTGCAGACGGGCAGTTTGAACCTGATCGGGGATGCACCGGTCTTCAGAAGGCGCAGCTACCTGATCTACCGCAAGGACACGGTCATCCGCGATCCGATAGAAACCGCCATAACGGGGCTGAAGAAAATCCTGCAAACAGGAACCGGACAATGACGGACCCCGGCAAGCCGGAGGATTTTCTCGCGCTCGGCTGGTGCCGGTTCCCCCGCGACGAGGCACTGTTGCGCTGGACAAGGCATGCGCTGACATCGGCAAGAGCGGCAATCCGCTCACCCGACAATGCTGGATGGCTGCGCTGCGGCGGCACATGGTTCGTCGGGGTGAACGCCCTGCCGAACGATACCGAGGGACGCATCGGAGGCTCCCCGCCCCTTCCCGGCCCGGCGGTCGACTTCATCCGGCACGGCCTCCGGATGCCGGGCTTTCCATGGGACCGTGCCCAGATCTCGGTCTGCTACCCCGGCTACCCCAGGCAGGAGGAGAACGAGGCATCCTTCCGCTACCGGCTGGTCCGAGACGGCGCGCATGTCGACGGCCTGCATCCCGTCGGCAACGGGCGGCGACGGTTCCTGCGCGAGCATCACCGGTTCATTCTCGGCATACCCCTGGTGAAATTCAGCGCCGACGCCGCCCCTTCCGTCGTCTGGGAGGGTTCGCATGAAATCATGCGGACAGTCCTTCGCGAGGCACTGTCCGAAAAGCCGCCCGGACAATGGTGCGATGCGGACCTTACCGAGTGCTACCACTGCGCCCGAAACACGGTTTTCAGCGCCTGCAACAGAAGGGAGATTCATGCCGAACCGGGTGAATGCTTCCTCGTCCACAGGCTGGCACTGCATGGCATCGCTCCCTGGGGATACCATGCCAAAAGCGGGCCGGACGGCAGGGCGATCTGTTTTTTCAGACCGGATTGTGCAAGCCCGGCAGACTGGCTCGACGAGCCATGAGCAACAAGGACCGACCTGACACCGCTTCCTGTCCTGCATGGGTCAGGCCCGCCGCCGAAGCAGGACAGGAACCTGTTTGTGTTATCATGTTTTCAATCTGCGTGAACCATTCCTGATTCATGACCGAAACCGACCTGTTGACGCTCTTTCATCCAGGGGATGGAAGAATGCTTCCCTATCCTGCGGGGCGCATTAGTGAAAAGGCCTGTTCTTACAGGGCAATCAGCAACCTTTCCAGGGGATACTTCAGTCATGGAGACCATGACAGGCTTTCCGCCACTGGCTTTATCTGGCGAATCATCCGGGCTGATGAATCATGTCGTCAACGAATCCCTGAATCCAGACCTGGACGGGCGTGTGACGGAGAAATCATCCCTCAAGCCTCAAGGCATCAAGAGAAAATCCCGAGAGGATGCTCTTGACAATTACATGCCCGGCCTGACAGGCGCATAACGAGATCATGATGACCCATGACGATTTCCGAGTATCTTTCCCGGTTTGCACATGCGTCCACCATCAATATTGCCGGGCCGTTCAACCAGAAATCACCGCTGGACGAGCCGGCGATCTTCGTTGATGGCGGCAGTGCAGCCCGGCTGTCGGACGAGGGGATTGCCATCGGGGACGGGGATTCGTCAGAACGACGGATGGATGTGCTGCTGGAACGGGACAAGGGCTATTCCGACCTGTCATTCGCCCTTGAGTCCATCCCTCCCGCCCATACCCGGGTCCATCTGCTCGGCTTCCTGGGAGGATGCCGGGACCATGAATACTTCAACCTCGGCTGTGCCCACCGTTTTCTGGAAAACCGGCGCAGCCCTTCCAGCATCTGGTTCGATGACCTGATTTGCGGCTATTCTCCGGGGAAGTGGACCTTCGCGCGTTCGGGCACATTCAGTATTGCCGCCATCCGGGACACCTGGCTTACACTCGGCGGGGATTGCGCCTATCCACTCAGGACGAGAACCCGGCTTGGCGTGTTGAGTTCCCTGGGGCTCAGCAATATCGGTACCGGCACCGTTCTTCTCGAAAACGAGGGCCCGGTGTTCGTGTTTTTCGAAGACCGGGATTAAGCAGGGCAGCATGGCGGACCTGTTCGACTTCAAGACCAGACGAACGGACTTTGCCGTCATGGGCAACCCGGTCCAACACAGCCGCTCCCCGGATATCCACCGGCAGTTCGCCCGGCAGTGCGGCATGACGCTTGAGTACGGGAAGATCCAGGTGGATCCGGGAGGATTCAGCCAGGCCGTCAGCCACTTCCACGCCAACGGCGGCGCCGGACTCAACATCACGGTTCCCTACAAGGAAGAAGCATGGAAGCTCTGCTGCAAGACAGGGAACCGGCTGAGCGCCCGCGCCGACACGGCACAGGCGGTGAATACGCTTCGCTTCGAACCGGATGACACCGTTTTCGGGGACAACACGGACGGACTGGGACTGGTCCGCGACATCCAGGACAACCTGGGTCTCTGTCTGAGCGGAACCTCCATCCTGATCCTGGGCGCAGGCGGTGCCGTCAAGGGCATCCTCGAACCGCTTCTTGACTGCCGACCCGAACAGCTCTGCCTGTCCAACAGGACATCAGGCCGCGCCACGGACCTCGCCGGGCGGTACGGCGGACAGGTCATCGCCCTGGGACTGGAGGAAACCGGACAGCGGACCTATGACCTGATTGTCAACGGCACCTCTTCAGGCCTGGCCGGCGCCCGCCCCGCGATTCCGGACAGCTGCATTCATTCCGGCACCCTGGCTTACGACCTGATGTACGGGCCGCAGCCGACAGCCTTCATGAAATGGGCCCTTGATTGCGGGGCCCGGGCGGCTTGCGATGGTCTTGGAATGCTGGTCGAACAGGCCGCAGAGTCGTTTTTTATCTGGCACAATACCTACCCCGATACGGAACCTGTAATCCGCCAAATCAGAAAGGCGCTGCATGACAACGACCCTTGACAACACCCTGGTACTGGCCATTTCCTCCCGCGTGCTGTTCGACCTGTCCGAAAGCCACAAGGTATTTACCGATGACGGGATAGACGCCTACAGCCAGTACCAGATAGCGCATGAAAACGAGATTCTCGCACCGGGAGTGGCCTTCAGCATGGTCCGGAAATTTCTCGCGCTGAACGAACAGGACAGCAGTGCGCAGGCACAGCATGTCGAGGTGGTGCTGATATCCCGCAACACGGCCGACACGGGGCTCAGGATATTCAACTCCATCGAGCACTACGGCCTCAACATCTCCCGCGCGGCATTCACGGGCGGCGGTTCCCCCTACCAGTACATCGACCCTTTCCGGGCCGACCTGTTCCTGTCAACCGACTCGACCGATGTCAGCCGGGCGCTCATGGCGGGACACGCGGCGGCCTCGATCCTGCCTTCCAGGGTACAGAGCCGGGACGACGGACTGCTGAAAATCGCGTTCGACGGGGATGCGGTACTTTTCTCGGACGAGGCGGAGCGGATTTTCCGTGAACAGGGCGTGCACGCGTTCGCCGAGTCGGAAAGGCGCACCGCCAGCCAGCCCCTTTCGGGCGGCCCGTTCAGAAAGTTCCTGGCCTCCCTGCACAGGCTCCAGCAAAAGCACCCGGAATCACCCATCCGGACTGCCCTCATCACCGCCCGCGCCGCCCCCGCGCACGAGCGGGTAGTCAGGACCCTGCGCGACTGGAACATCCGGATCGATGAATGCTACTTTCTCGGCGGAATGAACAAGGGCGAGTTCCTGAATATCTTCGGGGCGGACATCTTCTTCGACGACCAGCACAAGCAGTGCGAATCGGCGAGCCAGTACGTGACCACCGGGCACGTGCCGAACAGCATCACGTCCCTGAAAACCGGCTAACCGGTCTCCCTGTCGCTGGGCAGCATGCTCTCATCCCGGAACAGGGACCGCAGGCTTTCCCGGTTGCGGACGATGTGGATGTCCTTCCCGTCAACCAGCACCTCTGCGGGCCTTGGCCGGCTGTTGTAGCTGGAACTCATCACCGAGCCGTAGGCCCCGGCCGAACATACGGCGAGCAGGTCGTTCGGACTGACCCTGAGCAACCTGTCCTTGCCGAGGAAGTCGCCGCTTTCGCACACCGGGCCGACAACATCGTACACCTGTGGCTCGGCATCCGAACCACGATCCACTTCCATGATCCGCTGGTATGCCTGGTACAGGGCCGGGCGCAGCAGATCGTTCATGGCGGCATCCACGATACAGAACCGGTTCAGGTCGTTGCGTTTCAGGCTGTGTACCGCAGTGAGCAGGATGCCGGCATTTCCGACAATCGCCCTGCCGGGCTCGATGGCAACGGGAATCCGGACCGGGCGGCTTTCCATTACCGCACGGATCTGCCCTGCATAGTCCGACGGGTCCGGGGGCCGCTCATCCTGATACCGGATACCCAGCCCGCCACCGCAATCGACATGGCCGATGGCAATTGCCCGGTCCTCAAGCATGTCAACCACCTCCAGCACCTTGACCAGGGCATCCCGGAACGGGCCGAGATCCAGGATCTGGGAACCGATATGACAGGCAATGCCGTAAATCTCCACGGACGGCAATTGCTCGGCACGCAGGTAGATTTCCATGGCCTGGTCGGCCGGCATGCCGAACTTGTTGCGCTTCAGCCCCGTGGATATGTAGGGATGGGTTCCGGAATCCACGTCGGGATTGATCCGGACCGCTATCCTCGCCCGGCAGCCCAGCTCCCCGGCAACCTTCGCGATCAGGTCAAGCTCCCCTTCCGATTCGATGCTGAATACCCCGATACCCGCCTTGAGGGCATCGCGGATCTCCCACTCAAGCTTGCACACTCCGGAGAAGATTATGCCCCTGGGGTCCCCACCCGCCTCAAGCACGCGAAGGAGTTCCCCGCCGGATACGATATCGAAACCGGAACCCATTCCCGCCAGCACGTTCAGCAGGGCCAGGTTGCTGTTGGCCTTCACGGCATAGTGAATCCTGTGAGGATAATCTCCGAAAGCCCTGTCAAACCGGTTCCACTGTGCTTCGATGGAGGCCCTGGAATAGACGAAACATGGGGTCCCGACCTGCGCCGCGATGTCCGGCAACGCCACATCCTCGACAAACAGGATCGAATCCCGGTAGTTAGGATTGTCCATCGGTTCAACATGCTCGACAGAAGAAACAGGCAGGATTGTAACAGCAACTGGCGAACCGACAATTCCGATATCCTGCCGACAGCAGTCAGGCCATGGATCACTGCCCCCGGGCAAGCCGTTTCAGGTATCTTCCTGTTCGTCCGCATCCGATGCGGGTTCTTCCTGCTCAACGGCAGTTTCGGTCGGCAGGTAAAGGGGGCCCTTCTGCCCGCATCCGTACAGGGCGGCCATCCCGAGCAGGATGATCAGCGCCACTTTCATCCGTTCGGAAAACACCCTGTCCGTTCCGCCAGTCAGCCAGCGTCGGCAGTTCTTGCACGCAACCGCAGGGCAGCCTCCTCAGCGGCCTGCCGGACGGAATCCGGCGCGGTGCCGCCGACGTGATTGCGGCTTGCCACGGATCCGTCAAGCGTCAGCAAGTCGTAAACATCCTCACCGATATCCCGGCAAAATCCCCTGAACTGACCGAGAGACAGTTCATGAAGGGCGACACCCTGTTCCAGCGCGCAGGCCACCAGCTTTCCCACGATTTCGTGTGCATCCCTGAAAGGCACCTGCCTTCTCACGAGGTAGTCGGCAAGATCCGTTGCCGTCGAAAACCCGGCGGCGGCAGCGGTTCGCATGTTTTCCCGCTTGGCCGTGATTCCGGGCATCATCGCCGCGAAGACGGCGAGGCAGAGCTTCAGGGTTTCCACCGTATCGAAAACCGGCTCCTTGTCTTCCTGATTGTCGCGGTTGTATGCCAGGGGCTGCCCCTTCATCAGGGTCAGCAGTGCAACCAGATTCCCGATGGCCCGCCCGCTCTTCCCCCTGAGCAATTCCGCAACGTCCGGATTCTTCTTCTGCGGCATGATGCTGGAACCGGTGCAGAATTCATCGCTCAGCTCGATGAAATCGAATGCCGGGGAAGACCACAGGACCAGTTCCTCCGCCATCCTGGAAAAATGGACCATCATCATCGCGGCGGCGGCGGCGAACTCCATCATGAAATCCCGATCGGAAACGGCATCCAGGGAATTGGCGCTCACTCCCTCAAAGCCCAGTTCCCGCGCCGTCATTTCCCGGTCCAGCGGAAATCCCGTTCCCGCCAGCGCCGCACAGCCGAGCGGACAGACATTGATGCGCCGCCGACAGTCCCGAAACCGCTCGTGATCGCGTTCCAGCATTTCATTCCAGGCCAGCAGGTGATGACCGAAAGTGACCGGCTGGGCTGCCTGCATGTGCGTGAATCCGGGCATGACCGTTCCAGACTCCCGCCCGGCCCGCTTGACGATCTCGTTCTGAACCCGGGTTATCCCGGCACAGATTCCGTCAACCTCCTCTCGCAGGTAGAGCCGCATGTCGGTTGCGACCTGATCATTCCTGGAACGGCCGGTGTGCAACTTCTTTCCGGCATCTCCCACCTTCTTCGTGAGCGCCGCCTCGATGTTCATGTGGACGTCTTCATGGCTCACCGACCAGTCGAACCGGCCGGATTCGATCTCATCCCGGAGCTCCGCAAGGCCCCGTTCTATCTGCTGAAACTCGGCGGCGGCGAGGATTCCCTGTTTCTCCAGCATCCTGGCGTGTGCAACCGAACCGGCGATATCCTGTCTGTAAAGCTTCCGGTCAAAGCTCACGGACTGGGAAAAGCGCTCCATGAGATCGCTGCTGGCGGCGCTGAACCGCCCTCCCCAAAGCTTGTTCTGTTCGTTCATGAACGTAACCGCCGGACTCGAATTGAAACGGACCTGACAGGAGCATGACATCACCTCCCGACCAGTAAGCTAGTTTACTCCCTTTTGACGCACCGTGACATTGCACTGATGCACCACATGGCCAGGATGCAGTCATGCACTGCGTGCGAGCGACAGGACCGGGATTCCCCCCTTTCACGCTGACCGCCCGGGCACCCCGGCATACCCGTTTCAGCCTATCCGGGACAGCCTGAGCAGGTTCTTGAGGTCCTTGAGCAGCAACCGGGGATCGAGGTCAAGCGGTACAGCCATCATGAGGTTTCCCTGGGGATCAACCAGAAAAGCGTCGTGACTACCCAGTCCGTGACGCTGTCTCACGGGCAGAATCCGTGTCTCTATTCCGTTTGCGTCCGGTTTCAGCACGGCGGCATCCGGATGATTGCCCGTGATCTCCCGTGCCACCTGCGTACTGCCGACCACGATCAGCCTTTGCACCCTGCCGGCATCCTTCCCGACCGCCAGGCGGACCTGCCTCGTGTTGTACAGGGCTTTCCCGCAGGCTTCCGGGCAATCATCACCCAGGATATGGACAATCCGCCATTTTCCCGGCAACCCGGCGCCGGATACGGATCCGTCCCCGTAAAGCGGATTTTCGAAATTCTCCAGCGGAACGGGGGGCGTGATCAGAGGCGCATGGTTGGCTTCCCCGAGCGGGGCATTACCGGCATTGAGACCGTAGTACCACACCAGCGCCGCTATCAGCGGGCCAAGAAAGAGCGCACTGACCGCAATCAGCTTGCCGCGGGAAACCGCACGGGAAACGGGCGCCCCGGATGTCTTTTCACGATTCAACCGAATTCCCCCTCCTGTTGTCTGGCGATGCGCCGCCAGATCAATCCGAAAACAACCAGCACGAGGGCCAGCCCCCACCATTGTGCAGCATAACCGTAATGTCTGGCAGCATCCATGACATAAGGCTGCCAGATTCGCTGCAGGGCGTCCGGCGCATCTTCATCCAGCACCAGCACCACGGGCCGCAAGTCAACTCCCAGCAATTCCGACTGCGCCGGGAAATCCAGATACTGGACCGTTACCGGCCAGCGGTCCGGTTCGGTGAAGGCCGGACCGAGCGCAAAACCTGTCTCGGGATGGTAGAGGTGGCCGGATATTTCCCGGATCCGTGATGGCTGTATCGCCATTTCGGCGACTTGTCCAGAACGGTCCTTCGCCACCCAGCCCCTGTTGACCAGCAGGGAAAAATCCGCCTGATCCACCGTGAAAGGCACGAATACCTCATAGCCGACCCGACCCCTGTAGACGCGGTTGTCCAGATAGAACGCATGCGCATGGTCCATTGTTCCCCTGAGCACGACCCGAACGTAATCCAGGGATGAAAGGTCTTCCGGCATATCCCTGTTCTGAAGCACCTGTCCGGCCGACAAGCCGGACAGGTCTTCTATCTCCGCCTTGTGCAGCCCCCGCGCAACCTGCCAGATACCAAGTGACACCAGAATCGACAGGCAGGAAAAGTATGCGAAATATGCCGAGACGATTCTGGATCTGCTGTCCTGCGGCGGCATGACGCTCCCGGTCAAGTGGGAAAACGTGAAGTCATCACTTCACCCATGACGACAGGACCGGCGATCAACACAGGACCAGGCTGGTCGGCACGGCAGCCGACCGGACCGAAAAAACAGCCCGGGTTCCTGAAACGCCGTTTCCGGCTTTCGAAAAATTTCACAAACGCCTGCATGCGGGATTGCGGGTTATTGCCTCAATGCTCCGTGACACAGTGCTCATGGTCGGCAAGCGTTTCGATAACGGCGCAATCTGCCACGCTACCGGCCTCGCAACTCGTGATGCGCTTCAGCTCCCTCTCCAGTCTTCCGAGCTTCTGTATCCGATCGCGCACATCATCAAGATGTCTTGTAGCTATCACGTGAGCATCCTCGCAGGGTTCCTCGGGATGCTGGCTCAATTCCAGCAACTCGCGGATATCCTCGATCGAGAATCCCAGTTCGCGTGAGTGGCGGATAAACGACAGGCACTTGATCCCATCGGCGGAATACCGCCGTTGATTGCCTTCCGAACGTTCGGGGGCTACCAGAAGCCCTGTCTGCTCATAGTAGCGGATTGTCGGAATCTTGACACCGGTTTGCCTCGAAAGCTCGCCAATAGAGAACACGAAATTTCCCCCCTGAGCCTATAGCTGCTGAAGAGATTATATTATCGTCTACAGGTTGGCAAGGGCTTGATGCATCGTGTCGGAGACTATCGCAACAGTTCCGTCCGAAGTGACAGGAAGCAAGGCTTGCGGACGTTCGGGAAACCCGCGGTTTGACGGCCTTGATCCTGTCTACAAGCGCGTTCTTTGGGCTGCAATGCTCATCAATGCCGCCATGTTCCTGATCGAGATACCGGCGGGCAAGCTGGCTGGCTCCCAGGCCCTGCAGGCTGACGCGCTCGATTTTCCCGGCGACACGCTGACCTATCCCGAACATTGCACGAGCAGCGAGAAGCTGGCGAGATTGACGATATCAGGAGACGGTGAGGTCGGTATCGGCGACAGGGAGCGGTTTTTCCCGGCATTTCCTGCGGTGCAAGCCGCTTCAGAGGGCAGGCAGCAGGCAACCAGGCCGGTGCCTGCGGTCGTTGCCGGAGGTCCGGGCAGGAGCAGTCCTCACGCTGTTGCGTGATCGGGTATCAGGGAGGAAGGGCAGTCGCCATCAGGGCGCCAGGCGCTGTACCGCGAGGCGGAACAGGTCCTGATGCGGACAGCTCCCGGACAGCATGAACACCACCCGCCGGATATTGCGCACGATCACCGCACCGATGCGCGGCAGCTTCAGGCGCAGCGTGCCGACATGCACCCGGGCCAGCCGCGTACCGTACAGCCCGTGGTGGCGGACCTGCTCCGGCAGCACATATGCCAGTCCACCTTGGGGCTCATGTCCCGATGGAAACGCGATTCACACTTCAGGCTCATGTCCCATTGGACAACGCTCCGGCTTGCTTTCGCGTGCTGAATCCGGCATCATCTGCGCGGATGTCCAGTACTCGTCATTGTGGCGGCATGTTCCGGTTGCCGCAGGCGAGGCTGGGGCTCGGGATGTTACAAGTTGCCGTGAGGTTCGCATCATGAATAAGCTGGATCGCTGGATCGCTGGATCGCTGGATCGCTGGATCGCTGGATCGCTGGATCGCTGGATCGCTGGATCGCTGGATCGCTGGATCGCTGGATCGCTGGATCGCTGGATCGCTGGATCGCCGGATCGCCGGATCGCCGGATCGCCGGATCGCCGGATCGCCGGATCGCCGGATCGCCGGATCGCCCAATCTGCGCCTCGGTTCCGGTCATGATCGTGGCCGCATGGCGGCGGCTTCTCCGTCCGGCCTCTTCCCGATCCTCCCCGCCTGAGCCTTCCGCCCGCGCTGTCGCGGGCGTCCGTCATCCTGTCCCGGGACTGCGGCGCGGCCTGCTGGCGGCCCTGCTGTGCCTGCCGCTGCTTGCCGGCCTTGCGACGGAAGCTTCCGCGCAGCACAGCCTGTCACCTGCCGCGGCGGAACTGTACGAAGGCGAGACGAGAACGTTCACCGTTACCTTCAACGCCGCTGTCGTCGGTATCACACCCACCGTGACCGTGACAGGTGGAACGGCTACCAGCAATACGGATTACGTACTGTCGAACAGGCAAACGATAACTTCAGGAGGCTTGGTTAGCGGTGTCCGTTTCGACATTGCGGGGACGACCGATGCCAGCACCGAGGGCGACGAGACGATCAATATACAGGCCTACGTCGATAATTTGGACCGATTCAATTTCACCATCACCCTGAAGGAT